>NZ_CBRA020000174.1:0-20619 GCF_000469945.2 Paenibacillus sp. P22
CGAGACGAGCTCGTGCGCGAGTATTTTTCAAAGATCTCCGGCAATTCGGCCTTGACGGCCTTCGTGTCCAGCGCCGTCCGGCTGCTGCTCTTCCAGCTGACCACCTTCTCGCCGCTGAACAGCGCCGCCTCAGCGTCCTGCATCTCTGCCTTAAGCGCGTTCTTAGCGGCTTCGAGCCGTTCCTCCGCAGCGTCGGCAGCCGCCTTGGCCGCCCTCAGCTCCTGGATCAGCGGTTCGTCCTTCGCGCCGAGCTGAATGACGTGTTCGGGACGACTTGTCGGGTACAGGTAATTCAGAAGGTCAGTGCTCGCCCCGCTGCCGTCAACCAGCGGCGGGATGCCCTTCAGCACGTTCTCTTCCCAAAACTCTCGCTCGATGGAGGTCAGCGCCTTGATGACCGTCTCATCCCGCTCGACATACCGCTGCTCGAATCGGTTGCCGCCGATCAGGACCGCGAAGAATCCGTAATCCAGGCCGAGGACGGCCATATAGTGTTGAAGTTGGATTGCATAATGGTCGGGAATCTTGTCGTCTTCCCAGTCAGCTGAGGCCCATGCGTTCGTCGTCTTGACCTCGAGGATGCCGCGCCGCTTGCTGCCGTCGGTAATGAGGCGGTCGACGTTGCCGAGCATGAACGGATGATCCTTGTGTCGGTAGAGCTTGTTGCTCCGCTGGATCTTGAATCCGGATCGAGTCGCGAACTCGCGAGCAACCACGTCCTCAAGCTGGTTGCCCCAGTAAGCGGCCTCGCCAGCTTCAGGCGAGACGATCTGGCCAGTTTTCTCCAGGTAGACGCCAACCGGAGACTTCCATGGGTTCATGCCGGCTACGGCCGCCGCATCTGATCCGCCGATTCCTGCCTTGCGGAGCTTCAGCCATTCTGCGCGCTCCATTCCCTTCGTAATAGCTGCCACTGTCATTGCCATTCTTGTTCCCTCCCTGTTGAATTTTTGAGGGCCATCATGCTAAGATGGCCGCATACGAATCTTTCTGATGACCGGTGCCCGCCGGTCATTTTGCTTTTTGCACCCATTTTCCAGTTACGGTCTTCATAGAGAAGCCGGACACGTTGGTCTTAAAATGCGGTGCAACCGTGATTCCCTCCGAGTTGACAAGCACCTCGATGCTTACTGCGTCCGGGAACAGACTCTTCAGAACTTCATGCACGACCTGAATCTTTTCTTCCAAGAAATCACCTCGCTTCTGATGCTTGTCCAGCATCTGAGGGAGCATGAACGGAAAGGGGGGCAAACCGTTCACGCTGCCCTCAGACAGGGGACAAGCGCCCCTGCTTGCAGCTATTCGCGCGGCTCTCGAAGTCCGAGCTCTACCTGGCGTTCATACTCCTCTTCCCGCCAATCATCCTCATGCTCGCTGCTGTAGCGATCCAGCGGCGCCGGCATTTCCCAGGGCATCCGCTGGCTGAATCGATCCAGATCTGGTTCAAACATCGCCATTCCTCCTACTTGTCCCAAATGACCAGTACATCCTGACCTCCGACTTCCTCCACCGTCACGTCCAGCATTGGCTTGAGATCATCTGGTCGGTAAGTGCCGTCGTACTCACTGAAGCGCGTCTCGATATCACCGAAGTCCCGGAGCTTTATCTCTAGTTCCTCAATCAGCTCGCTTATCTTCAACGTGCTTCCTCCTTCACCGGAAGCTTGGCTTGTGCTATAATGGCGTCAATGAGCGCCTTTAGTCGGGATCTCAGCTGCGACGTCTTCCGTGCCGGGAAGGCGTTTTTTATTTGCCGATCGATGTCGGCCACTTCAATCTCGGTCCAGCAGATCGCCGCCCGCCGCAGTTCCGGCTCCACCCGCATCGGATGCTTCAGCAGCCATTCCCGCTGCTTCTGCAGCTCCGCGATCCGTTGCCGCGCTTCCCTCTTCAAACTCCTCTGACTTCTCACCGCGTCCCGCCTCCTTGTTTGACCGCGCTGCGCTTCCGCAATGGCATCACGTCCAGCACAGATTTCATTTGCTTCATAGCAGCCTCCATTGCCGTCAGCTTCTTCCAGCCGTCCCGACCGCCGGTCAGGTCCATATTGACCATCTCCAGGCCTTCCGTCGCCGCAGCCCATTGCTTAACCAGCGTGTAGCTCGGGCTCTTTGTGAATCCGGTCTCGACTTTTGCAATCACGGACCGATCCACATGAAGCTTTTTAGCCAACTGCTCTTGCGTCATTCCCGAGCGTTCCCGGCAAGCCTTCAGGATCTCGCCGATAGGTTGTTGGTTCATCGTCATCACCCATCCTCCCCCGACCTGTTCTTGCTTGGAACGGAGCCGGGATTTCGATGTTCCATCCGGACGATCTATGCTGGTAATAACAGATGATCCTCGCTCGGAAGCCCCTCGAACCTCCCCGCTTGCCTTCCCCCCAAAGCCCGCCCTGCATTGGCGCGGGCCCATCCATCTCTTCAAGGAACTTACGTCCCCATCCGGTTTGCTCGACTATGGATCGCACATCAAGAAGCTTTTTCATGAGGCCACTCCGCCGCGCTTCTTCCATCCATCGCCGGCATTCTTCTCGGTCCAATCCGTGTGACGTTCGCACCATTGAAGCAGTAGGTGAGTCAGCACTCGCGGATGCCCCATTTCCCGCATTACCGGAAAGTCCTCGCGGTTGAACAGCTCCGCGGCCTTCGTAGGCCCGATGTCCAGCAGCTCCATGAACTGCGTTCGGTTCAGGATCGGCGGCAGGCTGTTTACCAGGCTGTGACGTTCGAGCGCCTTATCGACCGCGGCGTTGATGATGCTTTCCAGTTGAGAAGCATCAAATTTGACCTCAAGCATTTTCCTCAGCTCCTTTCTCCGGCTGCTCCAGCATGATGCTGAAATTTGCCGCGATCAGTTTCTTCTCCAGCGGAGAGCATCTCCGCTGATTCACATAAGCCACCATCGTCCGAACCACGTTGGCCAGGTCCAGAAGCCGGAGAGTCGGGAGTCCGCCATCTCCGTCCGATGCTGCTGCAATTTCGTTGATCGGGTCCATTTTTAGATCACCTCCTTTTTGTCACATTCGTGTGACACATCACCCAAAAAAAATAGCTCCTCAAATTTCTTGCCCTCTAATGCATTAAGCACTGCCGCAACAAAGTCGTTCCCCAGTGAGAAGCGTTTGTCGCTAGCAGGCATCTTTGCCCGCCATAGCTGGGATCTTGATATTCCAATGAATTCGGCAAACTGTTGATCGGTTAAATTCAGCTCTTTCTGAACGTCATCTAACACATCTGCCCTTAAAAGAACTCTCATTGCCGCACCTCCTTCCGTTTCACGCTTGTTACATATCCAATATATCACGGAGATTTCACGCTTGCAACAAAAATATTTCACGCTTGATACAACATTTTGTATCAGAGTTGATACACTAAGCTCAAGATGTCTCATTAATGAAATGGTGATAATTATGGATTTAAAAACGTTCGGGATATTCTTCTCCCGCGCACGGGAAGAAAGCGGATTTAAAAGCCAACGTGAGCTGGCGGATAAGTCGGGGGTTAGCCATTCTACTATCAATAGAATTGAAGCTGGAACTCATCGTGCTTCCCCGGACACATTAAGACAGCTGGCTGATTTTCTCCGAAACGTAACCTATGAAGAAATGCTTCAAAGGTTGGGATACACCGACCATGGCTTCGTCGTTAGGGAGTCGAGCTCACCGTATAATGTTCAACCAGCAAAGGACATACCTGAACAAGATTATCGTTTTTTCGAGACCGATGGAGTGCAGTTTATTGCTCGATCTCAAAAAAACCTATCTCCAGAAGCTTTCAGGAAAATGCAGGAGCTCGCCAAGAAGGCAAGAGAAATTTTTGACGAGGATGAGGATTGATCCATCCGGCTCCGCAAGTCGACCTGATTTCAAGCGAGCGAACATCATGGCCGAGCAGATCCTGCGTGAGCTAAACAATCCGGAGCCGTCGATTGATCCATTTTTTATTGCAACCAAATTTGGATGGAAAGTCATATTCGAGCCTCTGTATGGGCCGGATGCTTACACAGCGAAAGACGTGAGAAAAGGTAAGAGCCGTTACATTATCTTCATCGCCGACGATGCTGCCCGTGGGCATTCACCGCTAAAGCAGCGCAGGCGCCAGCGCTACACGCTCGCTCATGAGATCGGGCACATCATGCTGCATTCGGAGTACGACTGGGCGAGTAGCAGCGACATCCCGGAATTCGGCCGGAAACTAGAAGTCGAGGCCCATTGGTTTGCAAGCCGGCTCCTGATGCCGGATTATGGCTTCCAGAACGTTATGGATTTGACAGTAAAGGCTGTAACGGAAAAGTTCGACGTGAATATCTCTGCTGCTCGAAAGAGGCTTGAAAAGCTCGACGAGCGCATTCGCAATAACCTCACCGAGGAGGTGGCTCTCTTCTTCAACTGGCAGAAGCCACAGATTCTTCTGGACGAGCCAATGCCGGATGAGGACATTTGGTTGATGGAAGTGGCCGCAGGAGCAGAGATGGACGTCGAGTTCCGTGTATGCAGCAACTGCCAGGAGATAATGCTTCGAGATCTTTACGGTTATATCTGCTTCAAATGCGGGCAATACGATACATAGCAACTCCCCCAGCCGATGGGGAACAATGGAGTTGGAATTCAGTGCCAGACTGGTTCAAAAAGCTTGCAGTCGCATGTCTTGCAATAAATCTAATTCTTGGGTTTATTGCTTTTGGCTACATCGTTTTTCAATTCGTTGGTGGGTTTTCAATAATCCTCACAATGGTATTTCTTTTTCTCGTGATCATTGGGTATTCATCCAATAAAGAAGAGATTGAGGAGAATGTCTTAAAGCAAAAGAGGCATTCTCAATGATTGTTTCCAAGGATTCTATGTTAAACGATGCCTTTCTCAAAAAAATGCACATCGGAATCTGGCATGACGACGAGCCTGTCGACTACGGCCTGATTGAACTTCAATCAAAGACGCTGTAAAGGTGAACGGCATGTACTACATCAAGAGCCAGTACGAATTTCGCTTGGAAGAAGAAAGAGCCCGCTGAGGGCTTTTTCTTTCCAGATTTATCCGAACGTACATTCTGAATTGGAGGTGCAGCATGGCATCGTTCAAGAAGTATCCAGCCAATAATAAGCAAGGCTACAAGTGGGGATGCATCAAGGAAGGGCCGCCCGATCCAGTGACAGGCAAGCGTAAGCAGATTGAAAGACGGGGGGATACGAAGAAAGAGGCTGAGGCTCGCTGCGATGAGGCGATCTCCAAGCTGACGGAATTCGGAATCGACGAGAAGAAGCTCAAGAGCCTGACCTTCGAAAGAGTGGCGGAGGAATGGCTGGACGTCTACAGCCGGACCGGAAAGAAACCGGGGACGCTCCGGCTTCGCCGCAACTCGATCAAAACCTTGAATAGCTATATTGGCCAGATGTCTATCGACCGTATCGCTCCACGCGATCACCAGCGCATTCTGAACAAGCTCCACGACGAAGAGTACGCGAAACCCACCATCGAAGGCGTACACGTCACAGCGAACCTTATCTATCAGCATGCGGTGAAGGAAAGGTATCGGCGGGATAATCCGGCGAAAGGCGCGGTAATCCCTGTGAGGCGCCGAACGGTGGAGGAGATCGAGAGCAACCCGATCGAGGAGAAGTATCTGGAGCGCGCGGAGCTGAATACCCTGCTTGATACAGCCGTGAAGCATGGGCTCGAGCTGGATCAGGAGATCTTGTTCCTGATGGCCTTCAGCGGCATGAGGATGGGCGAGGTGCTTGCCTTGAAGTGGAGCGATATCAACTTCGACACCGGCTTTGTACGTGTCACCAAGACGCTCTACAGCGAAACGAACAACATGCGTGTTTACGAGCTGCTCCCGCCAAAGACAAAAGCATCGATTCGCGAGTTCGATGTCGACGCGAAGATCCTGGCGATGCTAAAAGCACACAAGAAACGTCAGGCTGTCGTGAAGCTGGCCACGCGCCACCTGATTGAGGACTATCATGACGAGAACTTCGTCTTCCGGCATGACAATGGCTACCCCTGGGCCCCAAAACAGCTCGCTAACCGGCTTGAGCGCCTCGTGAGGAAGGCAGGAATCGCAAAGAAAGCAACGTCCCATATCTTCCGCCACACGCACGTCAGCATGCTCGCGGAAGCCGAGATACCTCTCAGCACCATCATGCAGCGTGTCGGCCATGATGATCCGGATACCACGCTGAAAATCTATACTCACGTAACGGAGAAAATGAAAAAGGATGCCAGCCAGAAGGTGAGTGCCTCCTTCGCCGACATCCTCAGTGGGCTTGCTTTGCCGAAAATGTGAGTTTTCCGTGAGTTTCAACAAGAAACGGGACCCCGAAGGGTCCCTTTTTCCTTGCTGGATCAGGCTTGGTGGCCCGGCACTTACATCATGCCGCCCATTCCGCCCATTCCGCCCATGTCAGGCATAGCCGGTTTGTCTTTTTCCGGTTTGTCGACGACAACCGCTTCGGTCGTCAGAACGACAGCCGCTACGGAAGCGGCGTTCTGCAGCGCGGAACGCGTTACCTTCGTCGGGTCGACGATGCCGGCTTCGAACATGTTCACCCAGTCGCCGGTAGCGGCGTTGTAGCCGATGCCGATCGCTTCTTTTTTCAGGCGCTCGACGATGACGGAGCCTTCAACGCCTGCATTGGTCGCGATCGTGCGGACCGGCTCTTCGAGAGCGCGCAGGATGATGTTGACGCCGGTTTTCTCTTCGCCCGTCACGTCCAGAGCTGCAACAGCTCCGTATACGTTCACGAGTGCCGTGCCGCCGCCGGATACGATGCCTTCTTCCACAGCTGCACGCGTGGAGTTCAGGGCGTCCTCAATGCGCAGCTTGCGCTCTTTGAGTTCCGTTTCGGTCGCTGCTCCGACTTTGATGACTGCAACGCCGCCGGACAGCTTGGCCAGACGCTCCTGCAGCTTCTCGCGGTCGAAGTCGGAAGTCGTTTCTTCCAGCTGCGTGCGGATCTGCTTCACGCGCACATCGATGTCGGTTTTGTCGCCGGCGCCGTCAACGATGATCGTGTTTTCTTTGGTTACGCGGATTTGGCGAGCGGAGCCGAGCTGCTCAACCGTCGTGGACTTGAGGTCCAGGCCGAGCTCTTCGGTGATTACTTGGCCGCCCGTCAGAGCGGCGATATCGCCCAGCATCGCTTTGCGGCGGTCTCCGAAGCCAGGAGCTTTGACGGCTACGCAAGTGAAGGTGCCGCGCAGGCGGTTGACGATCAGCGTAGCTTGAGCTTCGCCTTCGACGTCTTCAGCGATGATCAGCAGCTGCTTGCCGGATTGAACGACTTTCTCCAGAACAGGCAGGATCTCCTGGATGTTGGAGATTTTTTTGTCGGTGATCAGGATGTACGGGCTGTCGAGGACAGCTTCCATCTTGTCCGTATCCGTGATCATGTATGGAGATACGTAGCCGCGGTCGAACTGCATGCCTTCGACCACTTCGAGCTCCGTGTAGAAGCCTTTGGATTCTTCAACCGTGATGACGCCGTCGTTGCCGACTTTTTCCATCGCTTCAGCGATCAGCTGGCCGACTTCGTCGTCGCCGGAGGAGATGGCCGCAACCTGTGCGATGGAATGCTTGCCTTCGATCGGCTTGGAAATATTTTTAAGCTCTTCCACGGCAGCGCGGACAGCTTTCTCGATGCCTTTGCGCAGAACGATCGGGTTCGCGCCGGCCGTTACGTTTTTGAGACCTTCGCGGATGATCGCTTGAGCCAGAACCGTAGCGGTCGTCGTGCCGTCGCCGGCAACGTCGTTCGTTTTCGTTGCGACTTCTTTGACCAGCTGGGCGCCGGCATTTTCGAACGGGTCTTCCAGTTCGATTTCTTTGGCGATGGATACGCCGTCGTTCGTGATCAGCGGGCTTCCGAATTTCTTCTCGAGCACCACATTGCGGCCTTTAGGACCGAGCGTTACTTTAACTGCATTTGCAAGAGCGTCGACTCCGCGCAGCATGCCGCGGCGTGCGTCTTCGCTGAACTTGATTTCTTTTGCCATCGTCCATTACCTCCCGGTATATAGTTGTGGATGGAATCCTCTAAGTATGAAAATCCGATGTATGGCGAAGCTTCGCTGCAAGAAGCCTTAGCCGAAGATCGCGTGGATGTCGCTTTCTTTCATAATCAAATACTCTTTGCCCTCGTATTTGATCTCCGTTCCCGCATATTTGGAGAACAGAACACGGTCGCCGACTTTCACTTCCAGCTCAACTCGCACGCCATCCTTAAGCGCACCGCTTCCTACAGCGACGATTTTGCCTTCTTGCGGCTTTTCTTTCGCCGTGTCCGGCAGCACGATACCGCTGGCGGTAGTCTCTTCTTTAGCGATCGGTTCTACCAATACGCGTTCACCCAAAGGTCTGATCATGAAAAAATAGCCTCCTTAATTAGAATTTGTCGTATTTTGTTAGCACTCATAAGGCCTTAGTGCTAATAACAAGTTTTATGATACTCAACTTGGGACCGGATTTCAAGTGGGAGGCATCGATTTTATGTGAAGTTTACATCCCTTCTCATCCAAACAAAATAGCCGCCGGCTGGGCCGACGGGCTAACAGAGGGGATTGAACGTCATTTGTTGGAGGAATCGTCGAGAGCTTCAAGCTTCTCCGAGACGAGATGAAGCGCCGCTCCGGAGGTGTAGATGAAGACGCTGCCGATAAGGAATCCGATGCCGACCATAAGGGTCATATTCGTGTCGCTGAAGTGGGTGATGTCCCACAGGCAAGCTACAACGCCGATCAACAAGCAGGTCCAAGCCATTATATTCATGAATTGGAAGAGACGATCGACCGCGGTTTTGCTTTGCTCGATTGGCTTGACAGAAATCATCTTGGCCATGAATGTCACATCCCGTTCAAAGTTGTAAGTGGTTTCATATCTATACTATACCACAATCCGCCTAAATATGTTCAAATACTTTTCACTTTTTGATCAAATATTGGACATGGATCGGTCTCATATGGCTTGAAACGCCTATTTATCAGGCTTGACTGGGGCAAAGTCAATGCTCCTACCCTCTCCATCTTGTCCGATTCATGTCCGTTTTATGACGTTCCGGACGGCAGGCAGCAAAAAAAAAGCCTGCCGCATGGGCAGGCTTGATGCATGCTTTCTATTTGCTTGCAGCGACGGCGTATTCCTGCTCGAACCGCGCATCCTTCTCCTGCTGGCGCTTGTAGATCCGGGCGCACATCAGGATGCTCAGCTCGTAGAGCAGGATGAGAGGTATCGCCACCAGCGTGTCCGAGACGACATCGGGCGGAGTGACCGTGACGCCGATGAACACCATGATGAAGTAGGCGACTCTCCTCATCTTCCGGAGGCCGCCCGGCGTCAGAATCCGGATCGCGGTCAGGAACATGAGCAGGAGCGGCAGCTCGAACAGAAGCGATATCGGCACGATGATGTTGACCATGAACGTCAGATACTGCACGATGCCGTACGTTTCTTCAAGTCCAAGGCTTCGGGCGACCTTGGAGGTGAAGTGGAAAGCCATCGGGAACACGACGTAATAGGAGAACGCCAAGCCGAGCAGCAGCATGAACAGCGCGTAGGGAACGTACCGGAGCGCGGCCCGCTGCTCATGCACGCGAAGAGCCGGCTTGACAAAGGACCAGAGCTGGAAGAAAGCGACCGGAACCGCCGGAACGAGCGCGATGATGAAAGCGAACTTCATATAGATTCCGATGCCGTCCCAGAGGGAGAAGGTATGGAAGCCTCCGATCTCCTTGGCCTGTTCCGTGGACGTCAAGTAGTTGTACATCGGTTCGGCGAAAAAGAGGCCAAGTATCAATCCCGCTATGAGCACCAGCAAAATCACGAAGATCCGCTTGCGCAGCTCTCCCAGATGGTCCATGAGGGACATCAGGCCTTCTTCCCGCAGCCGCGTGCGCTGCCCTGCCTTATTCCCCGTGGGGCTGGCCATACGCGATCCTCCTTACATGTACAAGTTGAATCATTCCGGCTGTCCGCCGGTTATTCCGGAAGACGCTTCGAATCCGCGCGGACAGGCTCGACCTCTCCGTCCACTTCGATGCGCGACGCAGCGTCGCGGCGCGCAGGCTGCTGCTGATTGTCGTCTTCCATCAGATCGCGGGCGCCGGCCTTGAATTCCTTCAGCGTGCGGCCGAAAGCGCGGCCAAGCTCCGGGAGCTTGTTGGGTCCGAACAGCAGGAGAGCGATAACGGCGAGCAGCAGGAAGCCTGTAGCTCCAATTCCACTAAACATGATGAATGATTCCTCCTCTGGATTTCGCGAGAATCTCGCTGGATGTCTGGCGTCTCCAGTCATCCTTCCTTCCAGGAGCCATCGTGCCTGAAGGGAAGGATGCTGAAGACAATCGGTAATGCGCGCCGCGGAAGCTTCAGCAGCCGTAAAGGCCGCCGTAGCCCATCGCGGCAATATCCTCTTTGACGATCTTCTCCCCGGCCAATATCCGGGGAAGCAGCACATCGAACGACGTATAGGGGTCGTGCATGACGCAGCCCGGAAGGCCCAGCACAGGCGTCCCGCCTAGATAGCCGATGAGCAGCATCGATCCCGGCAGCATCGGCGTCCCGTAGCTGACGATGTCGGTGCCGGCCGATCTGATGGCGCCTGGCGTGCGGTCGTCGGGGTCGACGGACATGCCGCCTGTAAGCAGTATCATATCATACTCTTTATTTTTGTACTCAAGGATTTTCCTTGCAATGGCGTCCTTGTCATCCGGCATGATCGCCTGCTCGGCAACCGCCGAGCCGAGCGCCTCCAGCTTCGCCCGGACCGCCGGCCCGAACCGGTCCTGGATCCGTCCGCTGTGCACTTCTCCGCCCGTCGTGATCAGTCCGGCCGTCATCGGACGAAGCGGCTTCACCTCGATAGGAGCCCTGCCGGTAGCGGAACGATATTCGGCGGCGAGGCTTTCCACGGCCTCGATCTTGGTTTGGGATACAACGAGCGGAATGACGCGCGTCGCCGCGAGCTGTCCGCCCGCTTCGACAAGGCGGTTGCTGCTGATCGTGGCAAGGGCGATATCGCCGAGGGCGTTGACCGCGTTCACATAGTCGGAGTCGATCTTGGCGAGCCCCTGCATCGAGGACTTGACCGCAACCTTGCCCTCGTGCGGCTCGCCGAGCTGCGTTCCATCTCCTTGAAGAGCCTTGGCCATCCTCAGTGCCGCATCGTCCTCGTGCAGCTCGTCCTCGGCCAGCTCCATGACATAGATATGGGCTTTGCCGATATCCAGCAGGGCCGGTATATCGGCTGCTTCAATGACATGGCCTTTCTTGAACAGCCTGCCCTTGAAGCTTCCGGGAACGATTCGCGTCAAATCATGGGCCAGCCGGAGGCCGAGCGCATGCTCGACAGGCACTTCGCGCAGCTTGGTTTTCATGGTCACCCTTCATGCTCCCCTTCCCGGCCCGATACGATGCCGAGAGCATGAGGCAGCTGGTCGATGACCGCCATCAGGCATTCATGGACGCCCTTGGGATTGCCCGGCAGATTGATGACCAGCGTCCGGCCCCGGACGCCGCTGACGCCGCGAGAGAGCATCGCCTTGCGTGTACGCGACATCGTGCTGCTGCGCATCACTTCCGATATGCCGGGAACCAGCCTCTCGACGACCTTGAGCGTCGCCTCCGGCGTCACATCCCGCGGTCCAAGCCCTGTGCCTCCGGTCGTAAGCACCAGGTCGGCCTGATAATAATCCGTCATTTCGATCATGGCCGCCATGATTTCGTCCTGCTCGTCGGGCACGATCCGGTAATCCACGATATCCCCGTGCAGCTCCTCCTCGACCAGCTCGCGGATGACCTGCGCGCTCGTGTCCTCCCGCTCTCCCCTGAAGCCCTTGTCGCTTGCTGTGAGAACCGCTACCTTCCATCGCATCTGACGTTCCTCCCGTCCCCTGTCGCCGTTCTTATCCCCGCATGAAATCCCCGTTTTTGCCGCCTGACTTGGATACAAGCTCGGTCGGACCGATCACCATATCCTTTTGCATCGCCTTGCACATGTCGTACACGGTCAGCGCAGCGGCGGATACCGCCGTAAGAGCTTCCATTTCCACTCCGGTCACGCCTTTGGTCTTCACTGTCGCCTGGATGTAGAGCTTGTCCTCGCCATTATCCGAGAAGGCGATGTCTATGCCCGTGAGCGGGAGCGGATGGCACATCGGAATCCATGACGACGTGTTCTTGGCCGCCATGATTCCGGCCACTTGAGCCACGGCCAGCACATCCCCCCTTGGAGATGCCGCCGGATTTGATCCTGGCCAGCGTATCCTCCGCCATCTGCACGGTTGTCCGCGCCGCAGCCGTTCTCGACGTCGTCTCCTTGCCCGTCACATCCACCATCCGGGCCCGTCCCTGTCCATTGAAATGGCTCAGGCTGTCCGCCTCGCCGCCATCCACGCCAGCAGGCAGCCTGTCATCTGCAGTCGCCATCCGCTTCCCCAGCTCCCTTCAACTATCGTTATCCGCCGTCAAGCCTGACGGGCGAACCATTGCATGCCCTCTTCCGTAATGAGGCCGTCCAGCTTGGCGTCATGCGGCTCCATCGGTACGGCATCGACGATCTGGAACGCGAACCCGATGCCGATCCATGGAGGCGGCTCTCTCCCGGCCGACCGGGCAGCATGCTCGAGCTTGAGGCGGTAGCGGTCGTAATAACCGCCGCCGTAGCCGAGCCGGCCCCCCCTTGCCGTCGAAGCCGGATCCCGGCACCAGCACCGCATCCGGCAGAAATCCTTCCGGCAGCGCCGGCGCGACGGCCGGGTCGGGCTCCAGGATTCCATAGGCTCCGGGCTTCAGCTCCTCCCAGGAAGCAAGGCGATGCAGCGTCATCGACCGGTCCGGCAGCGACGCGCGGGGAACGAGGACATCGATTCCGGCTCGCCAGGCCCATTCGATCAGCGGCGACAGATCCAGCTCGGAGCGGAAAGCCGCATAGGCCGCCAAGCTTGCGCAGCCGCTTCCCTGCAGCCATTGGGCCGCTCGGTGGCATGCAGCCGCGGATGCGGCCATCCTTGCTTCGGGAGAGGCGGAATCCCGAATGTGAAGAAGACGTGCTCTTACCGATGATTTGTCGTCCGGATGATTGCCCATCGTTCGAAGTAACCCCTCGCAGGCTCTTGGTCATAATTGTCTATAGTTTACCACTGAGACCTTTGTTTCGCCAATAAGGGTCGATTATGGCGGTCAATTGCGTTATTCTTAATAGAAGAAGAACGATTGAAAGGAACTAGGGTTCTATGCTGCTGCAAGTAAACGATCTGACCAAAAGCTACGGCATCACAACCATACTCTCCCGCATCTCCCTGCAGATCCAGGAGCGCGAGCGCATCGGACTTGTCGGGGTGAACGGCGCCGGCAAGTCCACCCTGCTCCAGATTCTGGCCGGCGTCCAATCGGCCGACAGCGGCGTCATTCATCGCGCCAAGGAAACCCGCATCGGCTACCTCGCCCAGAACAGCGGCCTGCAGTCGGGCAAGAGCATCGACGAGGAGATGCGTCTGGTTTTCGCCCATCTCGTGGAAGCCGAGCAGGAGCTGCGCAGGCTGGAGCATGAAATCGCCGATCCTTCCCTGCATGGGGATGAAAAAAAATACAACGACACCCTCGAGCGCTACGCCCGCAGATCCGACTGGTACCGGGATCAAGGCGGCTTCGAGATGGAGACCCGCATCAAAAGCGTGCTGCACGGCATGGGTTTCGGGGATACGGATCCCGCCACGCCGGTCTCGACGCTGAGCGGAGGACAGAAAACCCGTCTCGCGCTGGCCCGGATTCTGCTGCAAGCCCCCGACCTGCTGCTGCTGGACGAGCCGACCAACCATTTGGACATCGCAACGCTGACCTGGCTGGAGGATTATTTGCGCAGCTATTCGGGCGCCATTCTCATCGTCTCCCATGACCGCTACTTCCTGGATGCCACGGTCGGCACGATCATCGAGATCGAGCGGCATCAAGCCCGGCGTTATGCGGGCAATTATTCCCGCTATGTCGATCTCAAGGCGGCGGAATACGAATCGGCCATGAAGCAGTACGAGAAGCAGCAGGACGAAATCGCCCGCATGGAAGAATTCGTCCGCCGCAACATCGTGCGGGCATCCACGACCAAGCGCGCGCAGAGCCGCCGCAAGGCGCTCGACCGCATGGAGAGGATCGACCGCCCCGCGGGCGATCTCAAGCGGGCCAGCTTCCGCTTCGAGATCGAGCGCGCGACGGGGCGCGACGTGCTGGAGGCGCTGGATTTGTCCGTCGGCTTCGGAGACAGCGTCGAGCCGGTCTTCCGCGACGTCACGCTGCGCCTCGAGCGAGGGGAGACCGTCGCCCTCGTCGGCCCGAACGGCATCGGCAAGTCGACCCTGCTCAAGGCGCTGATGGGCAAGCAGGAGGTGCTCGCCGGAACGGTCCGGTGGGGCACCCATGTGAAGCTCGGCTACTACGATCAGGAGCAGACGGAGCTGAGCGGAACCAATACCGTCCTTGAAGAGGTATGGAGCGCCTTTCCCGGCGTGGAGGAAGCCCGGATCCGGACGATCCTCGGCAACTTCCTGTTCAGCGGAGACGACGTCAAAAAGCGGGTCGGCTCCCTCAGCGGCGGAGAGAAGGCGCGCGTCGCGCTTGCCAAGCTGATGCTTCAGCAGGCGAATGTCCTTATCTTGGACGAGCCGACCAACCATTTGGATCTATTCAGCAAGGAAGTGCTCGAATCGGCGCTGCTCGACTATGAGGGCACGCTCCTGTTCATCTCCCATGACCGGTATTTCCTGAACAAAATCGCGGAACGCATGGTGGAGATGACACCGTCCGGCACGGTCGACTACCTCGGGAACTACGACGACATGATGGAGAAAAAGAAGGAGATCGCAGAGCTCCTGCTCGAAGCCCGCGAGGCTGCGCGCCCCGCATCCGGCGCCTCTGCGGAAGGCGGCTCAACGGCTCCGGCCGGCAGCGCCTCCTCTTACGAGGCCGACAAGCAGCTCGCCGCGACGAGCGGGCGCGGCAGCGCCGAATCGAGCAGCTCGAAGCCGACATCGCCTCGCTGGAAGCCGATTCCGAACGCCACGAGGAGCGGCTGGCGGATCCTGAAGTTTACCAGGACTATATCCGCCTTCAGGAAGTGCAATCCAGCCTGGACGCCGTCCGGGTCCGCCTGCAGGCGGCGTACGAGGAGTGGGAAGGACTTCTTGCCTGAGCGAAAGCCGGGCGGCGATATGCAGGTTCCTTCCATCCTTATCCGCAAAAGAACCTTTCCGCCCTGGAGCCGAAGGGTTCTTTTGCGTGGGCATGTTTGAGCATGTATGAAATTAGTTTCAGTCCAACGCTTGCAAATCATTGAATTCAGGCGTATAATAAGTCCCATTGATTAACCCGCCTATTCCCCTTCTTTAGGAATCGATCATAACCCCCGATTCCGCCGTTTCTTGTTTCCCTTTTGATGAGACTGGCCTTAAAGCAATTCTGATTCACGCTGGCGCGGTCATTGGAGCCGCAAGGACGGAAGAGAGGTAGGGCTTCCGTTGTTTTGGAATGCGCAGTACGTAGAGAGCAGGACCAAACAAGCAGTTGCAGATGGAAAAGAAGCAGGAATGCAGTCGTTCTCCCGGGCCAAGCGCCGATCACCCGGTTGAATGGGTCAATCATAGACACGGAGGCAGCAAGCTCCGTACATCAGGAACCGGCATGCCGGTAAGCCGCATGAGGCGCAAGCAAATCAAATAGAAGGCCCTCCGCCTGAGCCCGCAAGGGGCCGGGAAGAGGGCCTTCGTCCATTTTCGGCTGCCGCTTTCAGTTATGCACAGCGTTATCCACAGCCCTGAATAAGTTGTCAGGCAATTCTGTATTGGAATTCAATTCAGACGCCGCATTGCACTTGGATCTCTGGATCGGCAATGAAACAAGAACGGAGCTCCAAAAAAATTATCCTCATTATCCACATTGTCCACAAGGCTGCTATGAAAAAAAATGTCCCCATTTTCTGCACAGCGTTTGTCCAGCAAGGAATTATCTGCAATGCACATGTCCACAAAGCAGTGGGCCACATCTTTCAGCAGCCGGAAGGCAGGCATAGCCGTCCTGCCTTCCCTATTTCTTCCGCTTCTGACCGCGGATCGATTCCGAGGCTAATTCACGCCGGCTTGTTTTCTGCCCGCTCCGACCCGGCTCATCACGGCTGCATTGCATGCCGAGACGTAAGCCTGCGCCGCCGCCAGGACGATGTCGTCATGAACCGCCGTGCCGCGATAACGCTCGCCGTCCATCAGGACAGAGACGACGGCTTCTCCATGGGCATCCTCGCCTGTAGAGAGGGAATGCAGCTCCAGGTCCTCCAGCTCCGAGGCGGCGGGAATGCCTTGGCGGATGCAGGCGATAACGGCTTCCAGAGGGCCGTGTCCAGCCGACGTGTACGTATGCTCGCGGCCGTCCTGCTCCCTCAGCGTGACCGTCGCCATGCGCGTGCGCTGGCTGCCTGCCAGCACCTGCAGATCGACAAGCACATACGGATCCGGCTGGGTTTCGGTCTGCTCTCCGGCGATCCGGATCAGCTGCTCGTCGGTGACGATTTTCTGGGCGTCTGCCTTGGCCTTGAACGCCTCGTACACCTGCTCCAGCTGCCCGCTGTCCAGCTCGATGCCGAATTCCGCAAGCCGGTGCTTGATGGCATGCCGTCCGGAATGCTTGCCGAGCACGATCATGCTGCGCGGAATGCCCATCGTCTCGGGATCCATGATTTCATAGGTGTTCCGATTTTTGAGCAGGCCGTCCTGATGGATGCCCGATTCATGCTGGAAGGCGTTGCGGCCGACGATCGGCTTGTTGAACGCGATCGGAAAATGCATCATCCGGCTGACGACGCGGGAAGTCTCGAAAATTTCCGCGCGATTGATGTTCGTGCCGACTCCAATGACCGGACCCCTCGTGTCCAAAATCATCGCCAGCTCCTCGACGGAGCAGTTGCCGGCCCGCTCGCCGATTCCGTTCACGGTCACCTCTACCTGGGAAGCGCCGGCCCGAATCGCCGCCAGGCTGTTCGCTGCCGCGAGGCCGAGGTCGTCATGGCAATGGGCGCTGTAGCGGACGCCCTCTCCGCCTCTTGCCCCCTGCCGTACAGCGGTGAACATCTTGGTGATCTCTTCGGGAAGCGCATATCCGAGCGTATCCGGCAGATTGATGATGGTGGCGCCGGACTCGATCGCCGCTTCGACCAGCTCGGTCAGAAAAGCCAGATCCGTGCGGGTCGCATCCATCGCCGAAAATTCAATCTCCTCGACGAACTGCTTGCCGTACGCCAGCACCTCCCGGGTTCGGGCGACGACCTGCTCCCTCGTCATCCGCAGCTGATGCTGCAGGTGGATGTCCGAGGAGCTGATGAAGATATGCAGACGGCGCCTTGCGGCATCGGCGGTCGCCTTGACGGCCGCATCGATGTCGCCGCGCACCGCGCGCGCGAAGCCCGCGATCTCCACCTGCTGCAGCTCCCTCGAGATCTGCTGGACGGCGGCGAATTCGCCGGGACTGGATACCGGGAAGCCCGGCTCGATGATGTCGACGCCAAGCTTCGCCAGCTGCCGGGCGATGATGATCTTCTTCTCCGGAGCGATCGCGGCTCCCGGCGATTGCTCCCCGTCTCTCAACGTCGTATCGAATATGTGGATCGTTCTGTTTCCGGCTGCGTTCATCATTTGGAATCCCTCCGAATTTGGTTTGGTCGACATGCAAAAAGCCCGCCGTCCCTCGCGGAAGAAAGAACCTATCGTTCTGTCTTCCGCAAGAGACGGCGGGCTGAAAAAAAAGGCCTCGCCGCGGTACCACTCTTGTTGCCCGTCCTTGCCGCGGCAGCCTGATCAGATGCAGCGGCAGGAGCGGACCCGCTCATGCTCGCCCGCGCGCCGAACTCCATGACGAAGTCCAGCCGCAGGCGGCATCCCGATGACGGGGGACAGCCGTAACCGGGTACCGGCTCGGCCGCAGCGGCCTTGCCCTCCCCGATTCCGCTCCCAGGCGAGTTCGGATCGGCCCTTCGGCTGCGTCGCACCTTGCCGCAGCTCTCTGAAGGTTCCGGACCGGTCCTACTGCTCCTGATCCTAGCGTTTGAACCTATTCAAGTTAAGTTGTCGATTGATTTGCCCTGCCAGATGGATGCCAAAAAGCCTGCCGTCTCTATGCAAGAGACGACAGGCTATGCCCGCGCGGTACCACTCTCGTTGACGCCGCCATGAACGGCGTCCCCTTGATTGCGATTCAGCGCCGTCCGGACGGCGTTGAATCGCAAAGCCGATGACGGGGCCAGCCGTAATGCCCTGCGGCCGCGTCCGAAGCCTCTCCGCCTCAAGGGCGTCCGGCTTCGGAACATGGCGTGACCGTTCAGGCATTCCGCTCCCAGGAGAGCTTCAGACGTCCATCGGCTGCGTCGCACCTCCCCGCAGCTCTCTGCCGGCATCCCTCTCGGGCATGCCCTTCCCGGACGTTCCTACTGTTCCTGTTCACAGCGTTTACACTCTATGGCTGCTCAGCAGCAGCATCCAACTGTTGAACTGAGTATATCGACGGCGGCCCCAGCTGTCAAGCTGGGAATCGGAACATAGGCTCCATCTTTCTTTTCGCGGCTTGACGGGGAAATCGGTTTGGTCCGCTGATTTCCGGCATCGGCACGAACATCCCCATCGTCCGTCGGCCGCCGGAAGGGCATGACGGAGCATGGCGCCCTCCCTGTCCGGGGTGACCGGGCAGGGAGGCTATGGTAGAATAGGACCCACACCGGAAATGGATGCAACATGTTCCAGTCTTTTGCCGTCATAGATTCCATTCAGCAATACCGCAATGATCAAGAGGTGATTCCAGCATGAACCAAGACACGCCGACCGTCTATTCGCGAATGGAAGCGGCCGTTCCCCGACGCACTGCCCGCAGGTCCCCCGTTCCGTTCCTGATCGCCTGGCTCCTCATTACGGCTGCAGGCATAGCCGGAGCCTGGTTTTATACGCAGCACTTGCAGCAGCAGATGTCCTTGCAGATCCAGCAGCAGACCGACATGCAGATCGCCGAGCTCCAAGCCAGGTACGACGAGAAGCTGGACAAGCTGGAATCGGGCTACCAGACCGAGCTCGCCGCCTTGAACAGCAAGGTTCAGAGCCTCAATGAGCTGCTCGCCTTCACCCGCGACAACGCCAGCGACAAGACCGACAACAGCAACAAGCTGTTCACCCAGCTGAGCGAAGTCCAAAAACAGCTCGACGAGCTGAAGAAAAACCTGGATGTGCTGAAATAATGCGGGGCGTCGACGTGCGCGTCATCAATCGGCGCATGCTGCTCATGACCGCCCCATTCCTCGGCGCGCTTCTGTTCCTGCTGCTGCATCAGCCTGAGGTGAGGCTTCCCGGCTCGGCGGCCCCTGTTCCCGCAGCGCCCAAGGATACTTCCGGACAAGTGCAGGCCATCGGGACCGGATTCGATCAGGCCAAGACCAGCGCCGTGCATACGGCCGGCTCCATCCAGAAAGCCGCTGCGCTGTACAGCCAGACCAGTCAGCGGATGAACGCCATTGCAGGCATGGCGCGATCCCAGAGCGGCCGTCCGCTCGCCGTCTACGACCGCCGCATCAGCATTCCGCTCGGAAGTCCGTCGGAGACGATCCAGACGGACAAGCTGACCGCCCAGCTGTATTTTATCAAAGCCCAGAACTTCAACGGCTACGCGCTCAAAGTGAGGCTCAAGCAGGAGGGAGCGATGAAGCTGGCGATCGGCGGAGACAAGCCGGGCCGGGCGGAGACGACGCTCGCAGCGGTCAAGCGCTACAATGCCGTCGCCGGCATCAATGCCGGCGGATTCGCCGACGACGGCTCCGGCCGCCGGTACCCGCTGAGCACGACCGTCATGGAAGGGAAATACATCGGCGGATTCGAGCCGTCCTACAAGGATTTGTTCTTCGTCGGTCTGAACAAGGAGCGCAAGCTGATCGGCGGAAAGTATTCCAGCCGCGAACAGCTGGACCGGGAAAACCCCGAATTCGGCGTCTCGTTCGTCCCTGTCCTGATGAAAGGCGGCATCGCCCAGCCGATTCCGCTGAAGTGGCAGCTGAGCCCGCTGCGGGCGCCCCGAACCGTCGTCGCCAACTACAAGGACGACCAGCTCCTGTTCATCGTCGTGGACGGCTACAATGAAGCCGGCAGCTCCGGGGCGACGCTCGGCGAGATGCAGATCCTGCTCTCCCGGTTCAAGGCCGTGGACGGCTACAATCTGGACGGCGGCGGCTCCTCGACGCTCGTTTTCAACGGCCGCATCGTCAACCATCCGTCGGACAAGAAGCTCCGTCCGCTTGCGACGAATTTCCTTTTCTTCTCTTGAACCGCAGAGGGGCAGCCGCCAAGTCATTCACTGACTTGGCGGCTGCCCCTTTTTCATGATTGCAAAGCAAGTTATTCGGCCGGAATCGCAGGCCTGGCCTCGCGGACGGACCACTCCTCGAGCGACAGGCCGGGATCGGCCTTCAGATCAAAGCCGGTGAACTGGCTCCGCGTCCATTTCAGATGGGCGGCGGCTCCGATCATCGCGGCGTTGTCCGTGCACAGCGATTGCGGAGGAATGAGCAGCGGCAGCCGCTCCGCCGCGCACAGCTCTTCCAGCCGGCTGCGCAGGCCGCGG
>NZ_CBRA020000175.1:0-11505 GCF_000469945.2 Paenibacillus sp. P22
GAGCTGGCGCTGCGCATCGCGGGCCGAGACCGCGCCGAAGCGAAGCGCCTCGCCGACGAGGGGCTGCGCAGGCTCGGACTGGAAGCCTATGCCCGCTCTTACCCGCATGTGCTGTCCGGCGGCATGCAGCAGCGAGTCTCGTTCCTGCGCGCGCTGCTGTCGCCGCAGCCGCTCATGCTGCTCGACGAGCCGTTCGGCGCGCTTGATGCGCTGACGCGGCAGCGGATGCAGCGCTGGCTGCTGTCGCTGTGGGAGGAGGAGCGCCGCTCGGTGCTGTTCGTCACGCATTCCATCGAGGAGGCGCTGCTGCTGTCCGACCGCGTTCTCGTCCTGTCGGCATCGCCGGCCGTCGTCGTTCGGGAGCTCCAGGTTCCGTTTGCGCGGCCGCGCAGCGCAAAGCTGGGAAGCGATCCGCGGTTCGGCGAGCTGAAGGAGTCTCTCTATGAATCGCTCGGAAGCCTGGAAGAGGGGGATATGCCGTTATGAAACTGATCCATCTGCCTCTCGTCGATGCCCATATCCATCTGGAGCAGTATGCTGCGGATGAGCTGGAAGCGATGCTCGAGCAGTCGTTCAACGGCGGCGTGGCCGCTGTCGTGGCCGTATCCATGGATCTGGATTCCGCCGAGCGGACGCGCAAGCTGGCCGGGCGGCATCCGGGCCGGATCATGCCCGCTTATGGCTGGCATCCCGAGCAGGAGCTGCCGGACGAGGCCGAAATGCAGGCGCTTCTGGCCTGGATCCGGAATCGCCATGAAGCCGGGGAAGCGTTCGCGATCGGAGAGGTCGGACTTCCCTATTACATGCGGACGGAAGCGCAAGCGGAGGGAAAAGGGTTCGACGAATCCGGGTACTTGCGCATCTTGAGGGAATTCGTCTCCCTTGCCGCCGACACCGGCCGTCCGATCATTCTGCACGCCGTCTACGAGGATGCCGCCAAGGCGGCGGAGCTGCTGCGGGAATTCGGCGTCGCACGCGCGCATTTTCACTGGTACAAGGGAGATGAGGCCATGACGAGAATGCTTGCGGATGCCGGATGGTACGTCTCGCTCACTCCGGATGTGCTGTACGAGGAGGAAATCCGCCTGCTTGCCGCCACATACCCGCTTGAGCGCCTCATGACGGAGACGGACGGTCCCTGGCCGTTCGAAGGGCCGTTCGCCGGGCAGGCGACCCATCCCCTTATGATTCGGGAGTCGGTCAGGGAGATTGCCCGTCTGAGAGGAATGGACGAGCGGGAGGCTGCCTCTATGCTGGCCGCGAACGCGCGCAGATTGTATTTTTCCTGAACACAAAGGCGGCGCCCGGATTCTATCCGGGCGCCGCTTCGGTTATTTTGCCAGCTGGCGAAGTCCCTCCATGTACGTATCCACCAGCATGCGAAACGTAACGTTGAGGTCAAGCGGCATGCCGAAGCCTCCGATTCTTTCCAGCGAGGCGAAGCCATGCAGCAGGCTGCGGATGCCGCGCACCGCGTGGATGGCGGCATCGCCCTGCAGCCCGAAGCCCGACATGGCTTCGAGCGCAAGCCGCACGATGGTGCCGCCTGCCTGCTGAAGCTGCTCGTCGTCCGGCTCGGGAGCCCTTTGGATCCCCTCATAAAGCCCAGGATGCGATCGCGCGAACTGAAGATAAGCGGCGCAGAACGATTTCAAGGCTTCGTCGCCTTGCTTGCCGTCGAGCGCCAGCGCGAGGCGTTCGTTAAGCCGCTCCAGCGCGTTCAGGGCGAGCAGTCTCCGGAGCTCGGGCAGTCCCGCGACATGATTGTAGAGAGAGGGAGAGCGGACATTCAGCTTCTGGGCCAGCGACGCCAGCGTTACGGCCTCGAAGCCTTGGGCGTCGGCCAGCTCGGCCGCCGCTCCCAGCAGCGTCCCTTGATCAAGACCGATTCGCGGCGACATGGCTTTTGCCTCCTTGGCGGAATTCGGCTTGCCGGATGGCCCGCTCCAGAACGGCTGCGGGCTGCTGTATCATCCGTCCATGCCCGGCAGCGATAAGCGAGGGCTTGAGCGCGGCGAGCTTGCGGGCAGACTCCAGCGCAGCGTCCGCGTTCCAGGTAGCCATGGCCGGAAATGGGAACAAAATCCGCATCTGGCCGCTGACGGCGAAGCCGCCGCGGACTTGGAACGCATCCCCGACAACGAGCGCGCGGCTCCGCGCATCGAGAAACGCCATCGAGCCGGGAGTGTGTCCGGGTGCGGCGATGGCGGTCAGCGAACCGATCCGGTCTCCGTCCCGCAGCAGCACGTCGGGGCGGGTCTTCACCTTCTTCGGAATATCGCCGCGGATCGGAGTGGACGGTTCTCCCTCGTCCAGAGACAAATCCCCGTCGAGCAGTCTGGCATCCCGGGCCGACAGGTAGACGGGAACGTAAGGAAGGGCTTCTCTGAGAGCGTCAAGCGCTCCGACATGGTCGCCGTGGGCATGCGTCAGCACGATGCGGGTGATCGGTTTGCCGATGATTTTGGCCGCTTCCATAATGCCCTTCGAGCTGTAGGGAAGCGCGGCGTCGATCAGCGTCAATCCGTCTTCCTCTTCGACGAAATAAGCGTTGACCGGGAACAGGCGGGGAAGGAAAGCCAGCTGGTGCACCGTTTGATGACGAACCGTTTTCATGGGGGGGCCGCTCCTTTTATTGAAAACTAATCTAATTAGCTTTAATATAACTAATGCAATTAGCTTTTGCAAGCCCCCATTTCCGAGCGGTTCCCTTGGATGGATAAGGAGCTGCAGGATGCGGCCATTCGTTCCTCCCTATGAAGAAGACCGCCAGCATAAAAACAGCGGCAGAACCGTTTGGGCTCCCAAGCCCGGTTCTGCCGCTGTCATGTGGCTGCCGTGAGATCAAGTCGCCTACCATAGCATTCGTTCGCCGAGCTCCAGCTGCACGCCGCCTGATCGGAACGCATCGCGACGGCTGCGGGCTCTCGGGGACGCGAGATGAAGCATGGTCGCGAGGCCGAGGGAATCGCTGCGGAAAGGCCGCTCGCGCGTGCCGCCGATCAAGGCCAGCCCGTCGGCCCGTTCCCATCCGCCCCGGGAATAAAAGGATGACATCGGCGTTTTGCGCCATCGTGTAGGAAAAGGCTTCCCGGATCAGCTTCAGGCCGAAGCCTTGCCGGCGATAGAGCGGATTCGTCAGCACTTCGCTGATTCCAAAGGCTTCGTACGTCTCTCCCTCATGAAAAATCGTCGTACGAGGGACGGCGAGATGGCAGATGACGACGCCATCGTCGACATAAATCAGCGAATAAGGCCGGGTGGACGGATTGCCTGGCCAAGCGACGGGCTCCCCGTCCTGGAACGCTTGGGGCCATTCCGTCCGCATGAAGGCTATGATCTGGTCTTTCAGGTGTGCAGGACAGTCCTCCTGGGGAATCTGCAGCAGTTCCATCATGGCATTCGTTCTCCTTGTCTCGTCAGGCTGCGCCGATAACAGCAGTCGGCTGCCTGTCCTGTCAGGATACCCGAACTCGGCTTGGAAATGAAGCCCGGCCCATTACCGAACGCCAAGCTGTCCCTGCCGGCTGCGCCCGGTTCTCTCTGCAGCCGCCGTTCAAGCCGGACGGCCGCAGTCAAGATGCCGGCCGCAGTCGGAAGACGGGCTGGATTTCCAGGCCTCATGCCGGCCCGGTCTCGCTCGGCGATCGGAGCAGACCGTCACGCCGACGCCGGGACCGTTTCGGTCTTGCCGGCGGCCCGGGATTTTTTCCATCCCGATCCCAGCAGCGCGAGAAGGAACGCGCCTGCGATGCCCGCCAGCACGGCGGCGCTGCCTCCTGCCGAATCCAGACCGCCGAAGTACATCACTTCCCTCATGCCGTAGGCCGCGAAACGAAGCGGAGTCCACGAATAAATCCAGAAATGAGTCGTATCGGTCAGAAATTCCGGAGCCATGTTGAGCAGCGGCATGGAGAAGAACATGAGCAGGACGAGGATCGCCATCGCCGGGAGCCCGATCCAGTTGAGCAGCGCGGACTGCAGCATATAGAAGGTGACGGCGGCCAGCCACAGGAACAGCCAGGTGTCCAGCGAATGCGCAAGCTCCATGCCGTACCAGGAGGAAGCGGTCCACACCAGGAAGCCCGAAGCAATGCCGGTGATGGCGACGCCGATGACCGGCTGCCAGGCGACCGCCGCCGGCCTTCCCGCTCCCGACTGGATCGCTTTTCCTCCGGCCAGGAACAGCATCATGGCGGTGACGAGGCTGCCCATCCACATGATCTGGGTGAGCAGGCCGGGCGCGCTGCCGGAAGCGTTGTTCGCTCCTACGGGATGAACGGTTTCTTCCTGCACCTGAATCGGGGAGAGGAGAGCCTGGGCGACGGTGACCGGAAGCTGCTGCGATTTCTGGGCGATTCCGGCGAGCATCGACTTGGACAGCTCCGCTCCCGCCATGCTCATGACCTGGCCCAATCCTTGCCTGAGAACGGTCGAAGCCTGGGCATTCAGGCCTTCGCTGACAAGAACCCGCACAGCGGGCTGCTGCGGAGAGGCGCCGGCTATCGAGGCGACGCCGGAGCTGAGATCGGCGGGCAGGATAAGCGCTCCATAATACTCTCTGGCGTCCAAGGCCTCCCGTGCAGCTTGCTCCGAATCGAGGACGGTCCATTTGATCGGCAGCTTGTCATTGGAGAGCAGCTGCTCCTTCAGCTTTTCGCCGACCGCCAGCGAGCCGCCGCCGGGAAGATCCGCAGGATGGTCGAGGACGACCAGAGCCGCGGGAACCTCCTTCGGCTTCGTGCCCAGCACGGACCCCATCATTGCCGCGCCGAACACGACAAGAACGGCCAGAACGATGATTGTTCCAGCCCACACCATTTTTTGCTTGAATATAGCCATGGCTTCTATCGACTCCTTCTCTATCTATTAATGAACACTCTGTTGAATACAAAGCACGTTGTTAATTATAATGAGAACAGCAGAAAGCACAATGATCACATTTCTCCGAAGTGTCGAGTACTCGCCACGATGAGATGGAGTGTTCATTAGCAGGTTGATTTTCGGGAGGAAAAGACATGCAGGACAACGCAAACAAGCCGGACCGGAGGCAGGCTCGGACGAAGCAGCTGCTTTATGAAGCGCTCATGGACCTCGTCAGGGAAAAAGGAGCGGAGAATGTGACCGTGACCGACATCGCCAGCCGCGCGAACATCAACCGGGGGACGTTCTACCTGCACTACCGGGACGTGCCGGATATGCTCCAGCAGCTGAAGGACGATGTGTTCAGCCGGATCCGGGCTAAGGTCGAGAAGCTGGATATAAAGGAGGCGTGGGCTTATGCGGATCGGGACGAAGCCTATCCCCAAGGCGTCATCGTTTTCGACGAGCTGGCTAAGCATGCCGATTTTTTGCGCACGATGGTCGGAGCTCAAGGAGATATGTCCTATGCCCTGCGCTTCCGCGAGCTGTTCACGGCCCATATCTATGAGAAGGTCAAATACGTGCCGGAAGGCAAGTCGATCATGCCGCCGGATTACTTCGTCGCTTATGTGACATCGGCCAACTTCGGCTTCCTCATGCACTGGATCGAGTCGGGCATGAACCTGACCTCCGAGGAGATGGCGAGGATCATGATCCGCCTCATGCACTATGGGCCGCTGGTGTCGCTCGGCTTGAAGGAAGTTCCGCCTGGAGGGGCGAAGATAGCGGAGGAGCGCTGAAGCCTGCCGGTTCCGTCGAGCGCTCTATGAAGGGAGGCAAGCAGATGAATCGCTTACAGCGCATTCGTGCCTATGAAAAGGAATACCATGATGATTGCTACGAAAATCGAATCTTGTTCGAGAGCGGCTCCTGGCTGGAAAAGCCGGTGCGGACCGTGCTCGACCTGTTCGAACAGCTGGAACGCCCGAACGGCCTCCGCCTTCTGGATCTTGGCTGCGGGGTCGGCCGCAACAGCATTCCGCTGGCTTCGCGGCTTTCCGGCACCGGGGGCAAGGTCGTCTGCGTCGATCTGCTGGAGTCCGCCATCTGCCATTTGGAGAAGTATGGCCGCGAGCATGGAGTGGAGGAGGAGCTGGAGCTGCATCGATGCGACATCGCAGCCTTCCGAATCGAGCCGGATCGGTACGACTATATCTTCTCGGTGTCCAGCCTGGAGCATCTGGACTCGATGGACTCCTTCGTGAAGGTGCTGGGCGCGATGGCGGCGGGGACGCGAACGGGAGGCATTCACTGCCTCATCGTCAATGCGGGAGTCAAAGAAGTGTGTCTGGCGACGGGCGAAGAGCTGGATCCGAAGTTCGAGCTGATGCTGGATACGGAGGAGCTGGGCTCACTGCTGGCGGAGAAGTACCGGGGCTGGGAGCTGCTGCGCCATGCCGTGAAGCCGTACGAGCTTGAGATCCAGCGCGACGGCGAGCCGGTATCTCTCCGGAGCGATGTCGTGACCTGGGCAGCGAGGAAGAAATAGAACTAGGATATCCATATGGGAACGAACGTTCTACTATAGGATGGGAAGGACAAGAGTCCGCTGGCCCTAGTTTCCAGACCTCAAAGGAGGTGAAGCGAGTTGGGAACGAGCCAGGTCATCGTCATGGAATACGATCCGTCATGGCAAACGGAATATGAAAGCGAAAAGGCCCGCATTCTTGCCGCGCTGGCCGGGGAGAGCATATGGGTGGAGCATATCGGCAGCACCTCGGTGCCGGGTCTGGCCGCCAAGCCGATTGTGGACATAGCTGTCGGCGTGGCGCATTTGTCCATCGCCGACGCATTCATCCAGCCGCTCGCGGCAATCGGGTATGAATATGTGCCCAAGCCGGAATTCCCCGCGCGGCGCTTTTTCCGGCAGGGCGAATGGGGAAAGGGAACCCATCATCTGCATGTCTACGAGTTCGGGAGCGAGGAGTGGAAGGGCAATCTGCTGTTCCGCGACAGCCTCCGCAGCGATCCGGGACTGCGGAGGCAATATGCCGAGCTGAAGGCTGATTTGGCCAGCCGGCATCCGGATGACCGGGCGGCTTATACCGCTCATAAGGGGCCGTTCATTCGGACCGTGATGGAGCGGGCCGGGAAGCAGGCACAGGGCAGGGTGACAAATCCATAAAGCCATAGAAGGGAGAGCCGAATAATGGCCGTAAAAGAAATCTTGCCGTTCGGAGACCCGATTCTCCGCCGCAGGGCGCGCGAGGTCGACAGCGTCGATGAGCGGACGATCCGCTATCTCGACAGCCTCGCCGAGACGCTGTACGCCCGGGAAGGCAGAGCGGGACTTGCCGCTCCGCAGGTCGGCATCCTGCGGCGCCTCATCGTGATGGACTGCGGAGAGGGCTTGATCGAGCTCATCAATCCGGAGATCATCCACCGGGAAGGTCAGCAGACGGGTACGGAAGGCTGCCTCTCCCTGCCGGGGTATTACGGCAACGTGACGCGCTCGCAGAAGGTGCAGGTACGGACGCTGACCCGGTCGGGCGAGACGGTCGTGCTGCACGGAGAAGGCTACTTGGCCCGGTGCATGCAGCATGAGATCGATCATTTGGACGGAATCCTGTATGTGGACCACGTCCGTGACAACTGGCTGACCGAGGAGCACACGGGACGAAAGGCCAATCTCCTTCCGATCCTGCAGCTGAGCCGGAGGACTTGAGATTTGGACACGTCGGAGCGGAGTCTGGATCCGTTCAGAAACGGCACTCCATCGGAACCTTGCCGGTTTTTATTCCACCGCGTCGTTCGTTTTGGTCATGATCGCGAAATGCTTGGCCAGGAAGGCCGGCGAATAAGGCATGTCGTTCCTCACCCAAGCTACGATGGTTCCGATCAGGGCGGCGGAACCGTACCAGATCGCAATGTCCTTTGGAGTGCCTGATTTCGTGAACGCCAAGTCGCTGCCCGATCGTTCGATCCTCAAGGCAATCGATTCCGACAGCATCTTGAGCAGCCGCTCCGTAAAGATCGGCGTCCGTTTCGAACCGAGAACAATCTTGTAGAACTTGGAATGCGCGGCGATATGCTCAAGCAGATGGACCAGCATCCGCGATTCGGTTTCTTCCGGCGTTCGATCGTTCGCCTCGGATTGGTTCCATACCCGCCGGATATCCTCCACCATATCGTCCGCCATCTTCTCCAGCATGTCGGGAATATCGCGATAGTGCAAATAAAAGGTGACGCGGTTGATCGTTGCGCGCTCCGCGATCCGGTTGACGGATATTTTTTCGAGATCCATTTCCTGCAGAAGATCGATCAGAGCATCCTTCAACAGCTGACGGGTCCGGAGCACTCGGGGATCGACACGAGGTTTGGCGGGGTCTGTCATGGTTTTTGGCTCCTTCTTCAGATACTTTACAAAAATCCATTTTATGTCTGTTATGTGCGAATTGAACGACATATCCCCACAAACTGATGACTAGTTTACATTTTGCCCCGATGCGTTACTTGTAAGATACTTCTTTCCGAATATAATCTAATTTATACAGTGTTGATTATCTTACACATTGTAAATTAAGTCTAGATTATAGGTTTGGAGAGGATGGAGCAAGTGAACGCAAGCAAGGAATTGAACACCAGTACGATAAAAAAGGGACCGATCTTGTTCATCATGATTTTGGGAGCCTTTTTAGCGACGCTGAATCAAACGATCATGAGCGTCGCCACTCCGGAACTGATGAATGATTTCAACATTACGGCTGCGACCGCGCAGTGGCTGACGACGGGTTATATGCTCGTCAACGGGGTGCTGATCCCGATTACCGCCTTCTTCATGCAGCGGTTCACGACGAGGCAGCTGTTCCAGGCCTCCATGATGATCTTCCTTGTCGGAACGATCGTATCGGCTCTCTCGCACAGCTTCCCGGTCCTGTTGACCGGTCGGATGATCCAGGCGGCAGGCGCAGGCATCATCATGCCGCTGCTCATGAATGTCATTCTGACGCTGTTCCCTCCGGAGAAGCGGGGAGCCGCCATGGGGATGATGGGCCTGGCCATCATTTTCGCCCCGGCTATCGGCCCGACGCTCGCCGGCTACATTCTGGAACATTACGCCTGGGAAACTCTGTTCTACGGAATGATTCCCTTTACTCTTATCGTCATCGTCTGCGGATTCATCTTCTTGCGCAATGTATCCGAGCGGGGCCATGCCAAGATCGACGTGCTCAGCGTTCTTCTGTCCACCGTCGGCTTCGGCGCCTTGCTCTACGGCTTCAGCCGGGCCGCAGGCAAAGGCTGGTCCAGCGCGGAAGTCATCGCGACCATCGCTGCCGGCGTGCTGGCTCTCGTCCTGTTCTCGGTGCGGCAGCTGATCTCCAAAAGTCCGCTGCTTGACCTGCGGGCGTTCAAGTACAATATGTTCTCCTTGACGACGATCATCAATGTCGCGATTACGATGGTGATGTACGCGGATATGATGCTGCTTCCGCTCTATCTCCAAAATGCCCGGGGCTACACGGCTCTCGAATCCGGCCTGCTGCTGCTTCCCGGCGCGCTTGTCATGGGCTTCATGATGCCGGTCGCCGGCAAGCTGTTCGACCGCTTCGGCGCCAAGTGGCTGGCTGTTGCAGGCTTGATCATCACCATCGTGACGACAATCGGCTTTACGGATCTGACGGACTCCACCAGCTATACGTATCTGGTCCTCATGTCCACAGGCCGCCGGATCGGGATGGCGCTGCTGCTGATGCCGGTGCAAACCGCAGGCTTGAACCAATTGCCGAACCGGCTTAATGCGCATGGCACCGCCATCTCCAACACGGTGCGGCAGGTAGCCGGAGCCGTGGGCACATCCCTGCTCATTACCGTCATGTCCAGCCGGGCCAAAACGCATGCGGCGGAAATGATGATCTTCGCGGAGCGGCGCTGCCGCTGCCGCGCAGACCAGCACCGCGCCGGATGCCGTATCCTTCGCCAGCTTGGCCAGCGGATGAAGCTCGCCGCCGCAAGCCAGGTCGACCGCCCTCTCGATGGCGGTATTGATCAGCTCCGCTGCCAGCACGAGGGCGGATACCAGCAGCAGCAGCGCCCACTCCGTCCGCTTGAGTCCAAGGCAGGAAGCCAAGGCCATCGCCAGCACGAACATGAAGAGATGCGCTCTCATGTGACGTTCGGTGCGAACCGCATGGCCGATGCCCGATCCCGCGAGCCCCAGGCTGGCAAGAAAGCGTCTCATGTCCTTCTACGTCCGGGGGAGGCCGGCCTTCTGCAGGACGGCTTCCTGCTTGGCCGTCATGACCGCCTCCGCTTCCTCGTCCTGATGGTCGTATCCGATCAGGTGAAGAAAGCCATGCACGAACAGAAAGCCGATCTCCCTCTCCAGGGAATGTCCGTATTCCTCCGCCTGGCTCCGAGCCGTCTCGACGGATATCACGATATCGCCAAGCGAGTCCGGGTAAGGCAGCGGCTCGCTCTCGTCCTCGACCTCGAATACGATTTCCGGCTCGTCCTCCCCATCCTCCTGCATGGCGAAGCTGAGAACGTCCGTCGGACGGTCGATGCCGCGGTATTCCTTGTTGAGCTCATGAATGCGGGCGTTGTCCACGAACGTGACGACAACCTCGCCCTCCGTCATTCCCTCGGCTTCTCCTGCAAGCTGCAGCAGCTGCTCCAGCCTCTGTCCCCACTCCGCGGGGATATCGAACGCTTCCTGCTCGCTGCTCCATTCCAATTTCAGACTCATGCCAGCTTCTCCTTTGGTTTCACGTCTTCCGGGTATTCTATCCGCGAGTGGAAGATGCCGATGACAGCTTCCTTGAGCGTCTGGGCGATCCGGTCCAGCTCCTTGAGCGTCAGGTCGCATTCATTGAATTGATTGTCGTCCAGCCGGCTCTTGATGATTTTGTGGATCATCGACTCGATGTTCTCCATCGTCGGGTTGCGCAGGCTCCGTACGGCGGCTTCCACGCAGTCGGCGATGCCGACGATCGCGGCCTCCTTGGACTGCGCCTTCGGCCCCGGATACCGGAAATCATCCTCCGTGAAGGCGATTTCCTTTCCTTCCGCCTCCGCTTCCTTGACCGCCTTGAAATAAAAGAACTTCAGCGACGTCGTGCCGTGATGCTGCTCCGCGATATCGCGGATCGGCTTCGGCATGTTATGAGCCTTCAGCATTTCCACTCCGTCTCTGGCATGCGCCGTAATGATCGACTTGCTCAGCTTTGGATCGATGGAATCATGCGGATTGTCGATGTTCGTCTGATTTTCGATGAAGTAGTTGGGCCGCTTGGTCTTGCCGATGTCGTGATAGAACGACCCTACCCGGCATAACAGCCCGTCTGCCCCGATCGCCTCCGCCGCCGCCTCCGACAGGTTGCCGACCATTACGCTGTGATGGTACGTACCCGGAGTCTCCGTCAGCAGCTTGCGGAGCAGAGGATGGTTCGGATTCGAGAGCTCCACGAGCTTCAGCGCGGACAGGATGCCGAACGTAAGCTCGAAGAACGGCATCAGCCCGATGACGAGCACGGCGGTGACGAGTCCGCTGCCGAAGGCAAAGCCGAGCGAGTACAGGATGTCCTTGCGCTCCGGCAGATCGCCCAGCAGGAGGATCGCCAGTACCGACACCGTCCCGAACAG
>NZ_CBRA020000176.1:0-4063 GCF_000469945.2 Paenibacillus sp. P22
CGGCGCCGGTTTCGTCCTAGCGGCCGAATAAGACGATTTTTTCGGCTTATTCGGCGCCGGTTTCGTCCTGGCGGCCGAATAAGACGATTTTTTCGGCTTATTCGGCGCCGGTTTCGTCCTGTCGGCCGAATAAGACGATTTTTTCGGCTTATTCGGCGCCGGGATCGTCCTGGCGGCCGAATAAGACGACTTTTTCGGCTTATTCGGCGCCGGGTTCGTCCTGGCGGCCGAACCGAATAAGACGATTTTTTCGGCTTATTCGGCGCCGGGTTTGTCCTAACGGCCGAATAAGACGGTTTTTTCGGCTTATTCGGCGCCTGCCTGTAATTGTCCTATACCAGCTCCGCGCCGGTCAGAAGGCGATAGATCTCCCGGTAGCGCTCCGTCGTCTTCGAGACGACAGCCTCGGGCAGAGGAGCCGGCTTGCTGTCGCGGTCCCAGTCGGTTCCGAGCAGGTAGTCGCGGACGATCTGCTTGTCCATGCTGTCGATATCGGCGTCCAGCACGTATTTGTCCTCCGCCCAGAAGCGGGAGGAGTCCGGCGTGAAGATCTCGTCGATCAGGACGATCTCGCCGTCGATGAGGCCGAATTCGAACTTGCAGTCGGCAAGGATGATGCCGCGCTCCGCGCAGTATCCGCGGGCAAATTCATACAGCCGGATGCTGCGTTCTCTCAGCTGGGCGGCGATGTCCGCACCGACGAGTTCTTCCATGCGGGAGAACGGAATGTCCTCGTCATGGCCGACGTCGTTCTTGGCCGCGGGAGTGAAGATCGGCTCCGGGAACCGCTCGTTTTTGCGCAGCCCTGCAGGCAGCTTGATGCCGTTGATCTCGCCGTTCTGCCGGTATTGCTTCCAGCCTCCGCCGGTGATGTATCCGCGCACGACGCATTCGATATCGATGCGCTCAGCCTTGCGGGTCACCATGATGCGGTTGCGCAATGCCTCCTTGTCGGTGACGATGCTCCCAAGCCGCTCCACGTCCGTGTGGACGACATGGCCCGCCTGGATGCCGGCCGTCTGCTGAAACCAGAAAGCGCTCAGCCGGTTCAGCACATTGCCCTTGTCCGGCACAGCCGGGTCAAGCATGTAATCAAACGCGCTGATGCGGTCTGTCACGACGATAAGATAGTGCTCGCCAAGATCGTACAGCTCCCGCACCTTGCCCTTGTAGAGCAGCGGCGCCTGGATAAGATCCGCTGCCGTGGACAGCGCTTCGGACGTTGCGGCCATGATTTCTCCCCTGCCTCGATTAGAAATATAGGAATGGATCCTGCTCCATGACATCTCCCATGCAGCCGGCAAGCCTCACATCTCCCATGCAGCTGAAAAGCCGCTTGCAGCGGCCTGCCAGGCCGCCCGAGGGACCGGTCTTCCTCAGACTCGGACCCGTCCATCCCGAAAGGAGATGGCAGCGGACAGCTGCCTAGATAAGCTCCAGCCGGCGGAAAATCGTATCGACATGCTTCAAGTGCCAGCTTGGGTTGAACGCATCGTCGAGCTCTTCCGCGCTCAGCACCGCAGTAATCTCCGGCGTCGAGCCGATGATGTCGCGGAACTGGCGCTGCTCCTCCCAGGCCTGCATTGCGCGAGGCTGCACGGTATCGTACGCCTGCTCGCGGCTGAAGCCCTTGTCGATGAGCTTGGTCATGACGCGGCCGGAGAACGGAACGCCGAACGTGCGGCCCATGTTGCGCTTCATGTTATCCGGGAATACCTGCAGGTTCTTCAGAATGTTGCCCAGACGGTTCAGCATGTAGTTCAGCAGCATCGTCGCATCCGGCAGGATGACGCGCTCCACCGAGGAGTGGCTGATGTCGCGCTCATGCCAGAGCGGCACGTTCTCGTAGGCGCTGATCATATGGCCGCGGATGACGCGGGCAAGGCCGGAGATGTTCTCGCAGCCGATCGGATTGCGCTTGTGCGGCATCGCGGACGATCCCTTCTGCCCCTTGGCGAAAGGCTCCTCCACCTCGCGGAACTCGCTCTTCTGAAGGGCGCGGATCTCGGTCGCGAACTTGTCGAGCGACGTCGCGATCAGAGCAAGCGTCGCCATGTACTCCGCGTGGCGGTCGCGCTGAAGCGTCTGCGTGCTGATCGGCGCCGGCTTCGTGCCGAGCTTGCGGCAGACGAACTCTTCCACGAAGGGGTCGATGTTCGCATAGGTGCCGACAGCGCCGGAGATCTTGCCGAACTGCACGCCGTCGGCCGCATGGCGGAAGCGGTCCAGGTTGCGCTTCATTTCCTCGTACCAGAGCGCCAGCTTCAGGCCGAACGTCGTCGGCTCGGCGTGGACGCCATGCGTGCGGCCCATCATGACGGTATCCTTGTAAGCGACGGCTTGTCCGCGCAAAATGTCGATGAATTGAACGATATCCTTCTCCAGAATTTCATTGGCCTGACGAAGGATGTATCCCATCGCCGTATCCACGACGTCGGTGGAGGTGAGGCCGTAATGAACCCATTTGCGTTCGGCTCCGAGCGTCTCCGAGACGGCGCGGGTGAAGGCGATGACGTCATGGCGCGTCTCCAGCTCGATCTCGTTGATCCGGTCGATGTCGAAGCCGGCTTTCTCGCGGATCGCGGCTACATCCTCGCGCGGGATGACTCCAAGCTCGGACCATGCCTCGCAAGCGCAGATTTCAACCTCCAGCCACGCCTTGAATTTGTTCTCTTCCGTCCAAATCGCCCTCATCTCGGGCCTGCTGTAACGCTCAAGCATGCACTCATCCACCTTTTGTCTGATTTATTCCAAGCCGCTTGCGTCGGCCAATCGAGGCTGTCTCCGGAATTGCTTCCCTCGGCACCGGACTGCGGACGCTATCGTTCCATCGCCTGTCCGGCCAGCCGAACGGAAGCTAACTCCCGGCCCCCATCGCCATGGCCTGCCGCGCAAGCAGCGCATCCTTTTGATTTTACTCTCAAATTCCAATCCGCGTCCTTGCCGCCTGGGCTGCTCAGCTCCAGATTCCCGTTCCGCGAATCCACTCCAGCGCCGCGGCAGTGCCGGGAGCGAGCACGTTGACATGGCCCATCTTGCGGTTAGGCTTCGCCTCCGCCTTGCCGTACAGATGCAGCTTCGGGACGGCGCCAAGCCTGGCGGCCTCTTCATCGAACCGCGACAGATGACTCACCAGCGGCTCCACATGCTGGCCGAGGACGTTCACCATGACGACGGGACTCATGAGGCCCGCATCCCCGAGCGGCAGGCCGCATACCGCCCGCACATGCTGCTCGAACTGCGAGGTGCGGCAGGCTTCCATCGTATAATGGCCGCTGTTGTGGGGACGCGGGGCCAGCTCGTTGACGAACAGCTCCCCTTCCTCGGTCAGGAACAGCTCCACGGCGATCAAGCCGACGACCTCAAGCCCTTCCGCGATCCGGACCGCCAGCCGCTCGGCTTCCTCCAGAACGGCGGCGGGGACGCGGGCGGGAACGACGGATAGATGGAGAATGTTGTCGATGTGGATATTTTCCGCAGCCGGGAACGTCTTCACCTCGCCCAGAGAGCTCCGGGCGGCGATGACGCTCAGCTCCATCCGGAAGGAAACGAACTGCTCCAGCACAAGCTCCGCTCCGGATCGGCTCAGCTCCGCATAGGCTGCCGGAATCTCCGCCTCGCTGCGGATGACCCATTGCCCTTTGCCGTCGTAGCCGCCGGTCGCCGTCTTCAGCACCGCCGGCAAGCCAAGACGGCCGCAAGCCTCCCTCAGGACTGCCTCGCTTGAAATCTCCTCGTACGGAGCGACGCGGGCCCCTGCCGCCTCGATCGCCCGCTTCTCCCGCAGCCGGTGCTGCGTCGTATAGAGAAGCTCGCTACCTTGCGGCACGTAAGATTGCTCCGCCAGCATGGCGGCGACTCCCGCATCCACGTTCTCGAACTCATACGTGATGACATCCGCGCGCGACGCCAGCTCCCGCGCCGCCTCCCGATCGTCGTAGCCGGCCGCGATGCTATCGGCAACCTGGGCGCAGGGCTTCCCCATCCGGAAGCAGGCCTATATGTTTCAGGAAGGCATCCCGTGGCACGCCGTTCCGGCGCCGGCTTCATCGGAAGCTCATTT
>NZ_CBRA020000177.1:0-8482 GCF_000469945.2 Paenibacillus sp. P22
CATCATCGGGCCGAAGTCGGTCTGGTGGTTGTACGAGAACGCCTGCAGCCCCATTTGAATCGTCGCCTTCCCGGGATCGTTCAGAATGATCATCGGCCACAGGAAGCTGTTCCAGCCCGCCTGGAATGTGAAGATGCCGAGCGTCGCCAGGGCCGGCTTGGTCAGAGGCAGGTAGATGTTCCAGAAGATCCGGAACTCTCCGCAGCCCTCGATCCGGGCCATCTCCATCATGTCGGACGGCAGCGTAAGGAAGAACTGCCGCATGAAAAACACCGCGAACGAGCCGGAAGCGCCGGGCAGGATGATGCCCCAGAACGAATTCAGGAAGCCGTGTCCGCCCGCTCCGGAGATGTTGTTGCCGCCGATCAGCGGAAAGTGCATCAAAACGTAAAAGCTCGGAATCATCGTCACGATTCCCGGAATGACCATGGCGGCCAGCAGCACCTTGAACAGCGGCTTGTTCAGCCGGAAGTTCAGCTTGGCGAAGGCGTAGCCGCTGAGCGAGCCGAAAAACAGGTTGCACAGCACGCCGCTCGCCGCAAGAATGAAGGAATTGAGGAAATACAGCCCGAACGGAACCGTCGTGAACGCGCTTCGGTAATGCTCCAGCGTCAAGCTGGACGGAATCCATTGGATCGGGACGGAGAAAATCTCATCGCTCGGCTTGAACGATGTGATCAAGCTCCAGAAGAAGGGCAGGAACATGCCCACGGAAATGAGTATAGCGACCGCGTAAAACGATATTCCCGACAGAGCCTTCCGGGCCGCGAAGGCTGTCGACGCCGGCATTCCGGCGCCTGCTGCCGGCAGAGATGGTTCAGCCATGATGCATCCTCCTTACACGACGGGCTCTTCGGATTTGGTCACGCGCATGTTGATGAACGAGAAGATCAGGATCGCCAGCGCCAGCACGAACGCCTGCGCCGAAGCATAGCCCATCTGCAGCTGGTTGAAGCCTTGCTGATAGATCAGGTATACCGGCGTTTTCGTGACGTTGCCGGGACCGCCCTGAGTCAATACGAACGCCTGGTCGAACAGCTGAAGCGCCCCGATGATCGACATCGTGCTGACCAGGAACGTCGTAGGCCGCAGCTGCGGCCAAGTAATATAGCGGAACCGCTGGATTGCGTTCGCCCCGTCGAGCTTGGCGGATTCGTACAAATAGTCCGGAACCCCCTGCAAGCCGGCGATGTAGATGACCATGTTGGAGCCGACCGCCTGCCAGAGCGTCACCATGATGATGGACAGCATCGCCGTTTCCGTCTGCGAGAGCCAGGCCGGTCCCGTGACGCCAATATACCCGAGCAGATTGTTCACCAGCCCGAACTCCGGGTGCAGGAGCCAGATCCATACGGTCGCGGCCGCGACCGCCGAGGTCAGTGTAGGCAAGTAGTTCATGGTCCGGAACAGCTTGACGCCGAACCTCTTGAAATTGAGCAGCAGCGCCAGCAGCAGCGACAGGATGATGTTCAAGGGAACGAAAATAACCGAGTAGAACGCGACGTTTTTGAAGGTCGTCCAGAACAGGTCGTCCTTGAGCAGCCGCTTGTAGTTGTCCAGCTTCACGAAATCCATCCGGCTGACGACATCGTAGTTCGTAAAGCTCAAATAAAGCGCCATTGCGACCGGAATGATGGTGAAGGCGAAAAACAGCAGCATCGTCGGCGTGATGAACAAGTAGGCCGTCCGGGCCTGGTGCTTGTTCAGATTTCCGATGGAAGACATGGCACTCCTCCTTTCTCTCCCTCAAGGAGGGCTTGCGGCCAAGCAGACACGCGGCGGGAACGGGAAGCGGCAGCTCCCCTCGCCCGCCCCGGAGTCTTCTTGCTTGGCGGCTTCGTTGTCCGCCAGCAGCTGGTCTCCGCGCTGCTGCGATTTTTTCAGCGCATCGTCCGCGCTCAGCTTGTTCTGCTGGAACAGCTGCAGATTCGGAATGAGCCCGTCGTTCTCCATGACGGAGTATCCCGGATGGGCCGGCCGAATCTTGGCCATGTCCAGCGTTTCCAGGAACGGCTTCCAGAACGGATCGTCCTTGAAGAACGGATCCTCCAGCGCCGGCTTGTAGCCCGGCATGTTCAGGCTCGTTTTGGCCCACAGCAGCGCATTGTCCTTGTTCGCCGTCCACCACTTGACGAACTCCCAGGCTTCCTGCTGATGCTTGGATCCCTGCGGAATGACCAGGCCGAAGCCGCCCATGACGCTGCCTTTGTCGCCGTTCGGCCCGACCGGAGGCGGAACGATGCCGAAGTCGAGGTCTTTGCCGTATTTTTTGTACGTGCTGAGCATCCATGGCCCCGTATACTGCATCGCCAGCTTGCCGGTGACGAAGGCGTCCGTGCCTTCTCCGAGGCCCTGCTCGAAGCCGACCTTGTACACCTTATCCTTGTTCAGCAGGCGATCCCAGAACTCCAGAACCGACTTGCCCTTGTCGTTGTTGAAGTTCGTCTTCTTGCCGTCCTCCGTCAGCATCTGGCCGCCGGCCTGCTGCAGGTACATATTGAACAAGCCGTTGTCGCCGAGGGAGAAGCCCGCAACCTCCAGCTTGCTGCCGTTCCACTTGGTCGTTTTGATTGCTGCCTGTTCCAGCTCATCCCATGTCGTCGGCGGCTTGACCCCGGCTTCATCCAGAATCTTTTTATTATAGAAGAGAGCGCGCGCATCCACAGTCAGCGGAAGTCCGTACAGCTTGCCGTTGTAGGACAGCTCCTTGAGAGCCTCGCCGTAGAAGTCGTCCTTGTTGAGGCCGTCCTTGGCCAGGAAGTCGTCCACCGGAGCCAGCACGTTTTTGGGAGCGTACAGCGAAGTCCGCCAACGGTCCCAGAACAGGATATCCGGGGCCCCTCCGGAGGTGGAGGCCGTCAGGAATTTGGTGATCATATCCTGTTGAAGCACATATTTGACCTTGATTTTATCCTGGGATTTATTGAAGGCGTCGACCATCGTCTCGAACTGCTTCTGGCCTTCGCCGCCCCAATCGCCCCAGAACGTCAGCTCGACCGGCTTGCCGCTCCCCTTCGAGCCGCTCTGGCCCGCCGAATTACCGGCTGCCGCGTCTCCTCCCGAATCGCCGTTGCCGCAGCCTGCGGCCGTACCGAGAAGAACGGCGGACATGGCAAGAACGGATACCCATTTTTTCATCTTGAAGCCTCCCTTTTGGTGTGAATCTCTTCTATAATTTCCGAAGGAAAATGCCCTCCGCTTGAAACCGCGTCTCAAGTCTTGATCCGGATGCCGGCGTAATTCAGCAGCAGCTCGCTGAACATCATGTTGGCCCATGAGAACCATGGCCGCGTGAAGCGGGACGGATCGTCGGCGTGGAAGCCTCGTGCATGAGTCCGGTGCCGGCAGTCGTCGCCTCCAGCAGCTTCAGCAGCCGCAGCTTCTCCTCCGGGGCATCGGCGGTAAGCCCTTGCATCGCCAGCGCGATCGGCCAGATGTAGCGCTCGGGGGTATGCGGACTTCCGATGCCTTCCGCCGCAGATCCTCTGTAGAAATACGGATTGGCCTCGCTTAGAATGAATCGCCTCGTATTCCGGTAGACGGGATCGTCCTTGTCCGCATAGCCCAGATAAGGAATGGAGAGCAGGCTCGGCACATTCGCGTCGTCCATCAGGCTCCGGCCTCCGAGGCCGTCGGTCTCGTAGGCATAGATGGGTCCGTAGTCGGGATGCTCACAGATGCCGCAGGCTTGAATTCCGCGGTCGATCTCCTCTGCCAGGAGCAGCGCTTCGCCCGCCAGATCCTCGTCGTTCAGAACCTCGGCTGCGATTTCCCTGAGGTATCGGAGAACCACGACGGCGAACATGTTGGAAGGAATCAGATACCCGTATGCGCAGGCATCGTCGCTCGGCCGGAAGCCGCTCCAGGTCATCCCGGTATAGGCGGTCGGACTGCCCTTGCCATCCCTGGCCAACGTGTCGCTCGCAGGGCCGTTATGCCGCTGAAACCGGTAAAGCGATTCGGTTTCATGATGCTGCTCGGTCCGCCACAGTCCCAGTATCGTCGAGGCTGCTTGCCGGAAGGTTTCATTGAAATGCGATGTGCGGCCCGTATTCTTCCACAGCAGATAGCTGAGCTGCAGCGGATAACAGAGGGAATCGATCTCGTATTTCCTTTCCCACAGCCAGGGACTCATCTCCGTCTCGTCATCCTGATGGCCTGCTGCATTCGGGGATTCATTGAAAGCGTTCGCATATGGATCCAGCAAAATGCATTCCAGCTGCCTGCGTACGAGTCCTTCGATCATGTCCGCCAACTCCTCGTCCTCTGCCGCCAATGCCAGGAAAGGCCGTACCTGGGCGGCGGAATCGCGAAGCCACATAGCTGGTATATCACCTGTTATGACAAATGTGGTGCCATCGGGCATTCGTTTGATGGTCGTGTTCAGCGTGTTGCCGAAGCAATGGTCGAATATGGCCGTCATTCCAGGAAAATCAGGTAAAATCTCCTTTATTTTTTGCTGCAGCTTTTCAATTGAAGAGCTGCTTCCTGCGACTTTTCCCATCTGTCCGACCTCTCCTGTCTGCTTCAAGTCTTAAGTAAACCGCTTTCATTTGATATTGTCATTATAGGTTTCCATAAGTTAGTATGTCAATATGTATTTTTAGATCATTTATATCAATAGTTATACTATCCAAATGATGGATCGAGCCTGCGAAGCCTCTGATTCATCCCGTCTGCCTGCGGCGGCCTCATGATCAAGATGGCTTGAAAAAAGGCCATTCGGAAAATTCCGAATGACCTTTTGATCCAACTAAAAAAGCCTCTGGGGGAGCCTTCACAAGTAAGTCCCAGCGTTCCGCGGCACAGGTCCGGTAGATTCGCTCCGAATGAGAGCCGCCTCCAGCATGATCTTGTTCGGCACGGCTTGCCCGTCGATCAGCTTGAGCACGTTTTCGAAGGCGAGCCTCCCCATCTCCGTCTGATTCTGTCTCAGATGGGTCAGCGGGAAGCGTCCGTTCGTCTCCGGACAATCGAAGCAGAGGACGGACAGATCGCCGGGAACGGACCTGCCCATTTCCCGGGCGGCTTCCATCGCCAGCTGGCCGATGTTGTACTCCGTCGCGAAAACGGCGGTGATGTGCGGATGCTTGCGCAGATGGCCGATGATCCGGCGGATATCCTCCAGCCGGTTCTCTTCCGTATTGGCCTGCGGAAGCGTCGAGGCGATGTCCTCCAGCCATAGGTCCCGGTCGACCATGACGCCCTTCTCCGCATGCGCTTGGATGAATCCCTCGATCCGCTCTTCGATCGCGGTTGTATCGGCCGGCGGCGGAGTCAGGAACGCGATGGACTTGTGGCCGAGCTCGAACAGATAGTTCGTTCCCTCGCGGGCCGCTCCCGCATTGTCCGTGGATATGGAGCCTGCGGATATTCCTTTCAGATGGCGGTCTACAAGCACGAACGGAAACTGGTTGATGACCAGCTTCAAAATCTCCGCGTTGAAATATTCGCCCTGCGCCGGGAAGATGATCAATCCGTCCACGCCGAGCTCAAGCAGGCCCTTGATCGCTTCCTCTTCGATGGAGGGGATGCCGAAGGTGCGGCGGAGCACCAGATAGCAGTCCTGCTCGCGCGAGGCCTGTTCCATGCCGTAGATCAGGCCGGTCCCGTAGCTGTCGGCAAAATCCGTTATGACAAGGCCGATCAGCAGCTTGCCCGTCTTCTTGCCTTGATGCGGCAGCAGCGGATGCTGAGGCTGTCTTCCCGCCGCCTGGAGCGGCGGCTTCTCGGATACGAACGAGCCTCTGCCCGGCTGGCGGACGATGTATCCTTCTCCGGCCAGAAGCTCGAGAGCTTTTTTGCTCGTGATGCGGCTGACCTTGTATTCTTCGCCGAGCTCCTTCTCCGAGGGGACCCGGTCGCCCGCCTTGTACTTCCCTTCCACGATCCGGCCGCGCAGCGCTTCGACTATTTTCTCGTACATCGGTTTGGACTGTTCGCTCGACATCTCAGGCCTCTACACCTTTCCTTGCGGTCAAAATGACAACCTGCTTCAGCAGCAATTTATAATAATATATCATGGTATATGTCATTTGCCAAGGCAGTTGGATGAAGCAGGGCTCATGGATGAAGAACTCACGGACGGAGAAGCCGCATGCTCAGGGAATCTCTACGAATCTCAAATTGGATTTCTCCGTCAAGATCCGTCCTCACCGCTAAGGTGCGCGCCGCGCGAAGCCTCTCCATCGTATCGCCGCTTGGATGCCCGTACCGATTGTTCAAACCAGCGGATAAAACAGCAATCGACGGCTTCCAATACGCGAGCCAGAGCGGAGAAGTGGAGTTCTTGCTTCCGTGATGTCCGGCCTTCAGCACATCCACGGATGCGATTGGCGTGTCCTTCTCGGTAGTCGTTAATGACTGGCCGCCCCTCGCTTCCGTTGGAAGCTGGCCGAGCTTGGCTTCCGTTGAAGGTTGGCCGAGTCCGGTTGCTGCTGATGTCCTGCCTAACGCGGTTGCTTCTGTTGACGGCTGGACGAACTCGGTCATGCCCTCACGAACGAGCTTCTGCTCGCTCGAAGAGCCGAGATCGCCCGGGAGCAAAAAACGCTTGCCGTAAATGGAAACCATGAGCACGACGCTTTCTTCGTTTTGTTCCTCGGCAATCGCTATTTCTCGCTCTCCCTTGGTAATGGATGCTTGGCCGCTGGCGGCAAGCGGCCATAAAACGTCCAGACGGGTCGAGGCATCCGCCTGCCAGCTCTGGCCGGATCCGGCGGAGTAGACCGGAATGTCCAAGCCGATAGCAGTTTGCAGGATCGGCTCTGCCTTGGCCGCTTCCTTCAACGTTCCATTCCACAACATCCGGCGAACGGGGATGGAATCCAGGACGGCAGACAGACCGCCGACATGATCTTGATCCAGATGCGTGGCGACGAGGAGATCGATCCCATGAACGCCCCGCTGCATGAGCAGCGGAACGAGCGTTTTGCGTCCGATCTCATACGGATCGCGGCGGATTCGCCAAGGCTCCTTGCCGAAATCCATCGTTCCTCCACCATCGATTAGGATGACTTTTCCCGATTGGGTCCGGATCAAGGTCGAGTCTCCCTGGCCGACATTCAGAAAATCCACTTGCGCGCTGCTGCGCGGCCAGTCCGGATGATAGGCATGAAACAGAAGAAGACCGACCGCCGCAAAACAGGCAAACGAGCAAACTCCCGGACTGCGCAGAAATCGGGGCGCCTCGTTGGCGAATGCTCGAAAACGACGATTTACATAAACCGCCGGAGTTTTTTCCCCGGCTGAATATAGGGATGAAAAATCGTATTCCTGCCTGCTGCCCCCCGGTGTGCTGCCGTGCCGGCCATGATGACGATTGAATCTCGTCAACCGTCGATCCCCATTTCTACCTTCAGGCCAATGAGGATCAAGATGACCCCCATCCGAGAGCGGCCGGGTCTCGTCGCCGGAAGTTTCCTCTGGACTCCGCTGCCGCTTTTTCTTCCGCACGCGCCTCCAGACAGCCAAAGCAGCCAGCAGGCACGCAAGCACGCCATACCAGGCAGAAATCCACCAAAGGGACGGCTTGGCCCAGATGGTCGCCCCTCCTCGCCAGGAGCTCATGCCGTCCACGACCCGGAAGGACCAGTCGTTCCCCCGGGAGGATAAGGCTGCGATGAAATGCGACGCACCCGGCCATATCGGCTCAAGCAGCATGACAGCTGCGCCCGCCGGCATGATGAGGAGGCTGATGAACGGAACGAGCAGAAGGTTCGCCGGCAGCGAAAGCAGATGGAACTGGTTGAAATAATAAATGGATACCGGAAAGGATGCGGCTTGGGCGACGACCGTGACGACGAGCGAGTCCAGCAGGAACTTCCCTTTGCGGATGTCTGGAAGCAGCCGGTTCACGGCCGGCACTCCGAGAATCAGTCCCGCCGTTACGATGAAGCTAAGCTGGAAGCTCACGCTCTCGATCAGTAGGGGATCCCAGAGCAGCATCAGCACGGCGGAGGCAGCGAGCAGATGAAGGCCGTCCTTCAGCTTGCCTGCCCGCGCTGCAGCCAGGCCGATCAGCGCCATGACGCCGGCACGGATGATGGATGGAGCGGCTCCTGTCAGCAGGACGTAAGGCGGCACGGCGAGCATGAGGGCAAGCAGGATTTGTTCCTTGGTCAGGCGGCAGAGGCGAAGCAGGAATCCGAGCAGGCCGAGCATGACGGCGACATGCATGCCGCTGACGGCCATGATATGCGTCAGGCCGAGACGGGCGAAGCGGGCGTAAAGGCCGGGGTCGATGTCGTCCGAGTCGCCGAGGACGAGCGCCTTCATGTACCCGGACTGCGCGGCCGGGTACGAGCGTTCCAGCGCGGAGCCGAGCTGCGAGCGGACCGCATCCGCGCGTCCGAGCAGCGCGGCTGCGCTCCAAGGGCTGCCGGGCGAGACGTCGGCAGCGTCCGTCCCTTGGACCTGCAGCAGCCAGTGAATGCCCTGGCTGCGCAGGTAGCGGCGGTAGTCGAAGCCGCCGCGGTTGGCC
>NZ_CBRA020000178.1:0-8574 GCF_000469945.2 Paenibacillus sp. P22
GCCCCTGCCCGGTGCGCCGGCCTGCTGGGCTTCGCGGGAGCGCTCCACTTCAATCTGCTCCCTCACATAACCGACCGCCTTCTCGAATTCGTCCACCTGCTGCACGAGCATATTGGAGGCGACCGCTTCAATGAACGTTTTCGTGACGCGCGACGATCCCTTCATCCCGAAGACATAATGGACGAGCACGTTGATGACCGGTCCCGGCAGCTTGTAGTGAAGGTCGATCCGCTCGAATTGCCGCTCGATCCAGTCCGGCACGGCGCCGGGGAAAAACCGGCGCAGGAAGCGGGTATGCGGCTCGTTGCGCATCAGCATGTTGTACTGCTGAATGTCGCATCGTCCGGACAGCTGCGACGGAACCGGCAAATAATGCTCCGCGAGCACGCCGTGCTCCGGCTGCTCGGCTTCCGTCTCCTCCTGCATCCGAGAAGTCTGGCGCGCCCGGTCGCTCTCGCGCTTGCGGTCCTGCCGGTACATCTGGGCGGCCTTGAGCTGCAAGTCGTCGAGCTGCAGCTCCCCGCGTCCGTCGAATACATCCTCTTCGTCCAGCAGCCTGCTGAGGTCGGCAGCCCCGAGACCGTATTTGTATGCGACGTAATTCAGTTGGGCCATCCGGTCCTGATCCCCCCGCAGCCTCTCCACGTAAGGGCGGTTCGCCGATCCCCGCGGAAAGCGGTAGATAAGGTCGCCATACTGGATTCCGGCACTCGGCTGCTCCGGCTGGACCGGAGCCTTGCGGACCGGCGACGTTTCCTCGAGAGCCTGCTCCAGCTCCAGATCGACGGCGGCGTTCAGACGAAACAGCTCGTAGAACGGCATCGAAATGTTCTCCTTGACCAGCTCATGCTGGGCGAGCTCGTCCGGCTCCCGCTGGAACAGCGACTCCTGGAGGCTTACGACGCCGTACTTGCCGACCTTGTCCCGCAGCAGCATGCTCAGATGCTGGTTCTGGAAAAACTCGGCCGGCGACAGCGGCGCTGTCAGCTCGTATTCGTACATGACGTCCTCCTGGCCCGGCAGGAACAGCCGGCAGGTCGTCAGCAAGCCGAGCGCCTCCAGAACGGAAGCGCATGCGGCCAGCTCCCGGCGGCCGGCATCGTTCATGTCGAGGCCTAGACCGAGGAACAGCTTGCGCTGGCTGTCGAGAGAGGAATACCCGCTGTAGCCCTCCGCGACCTGATAATAAAGGAACTGATAGAGGGAAGCGGCTGCCGCTCCCGTCATCGGCTGGTAGATAAGCGTCAGCATCCGCTGGTCGAGCGGACTTAGCGAGAAGCTCCGGTACACACAGAACCGGTGATGTTCGGTGAATTGCAGCCGGCTGTCTATGCGCATCGTTTCTTCCACCCCTTCTTTCTTCGTCCTACTAGTGTATCATAGAATCGAGCCTATCCGACACCATTCGGGAAGCCGGTCCAGCCTTCTTGCCCGACCATTTTATGGCGCCGCCCTCATCGGCTGGCCCCATGCGGAGCCGAGCCGGGATCTCCTTGGGCGGGAGAGAAAAAAAAAGACATGGCAGCGCCCGCAGCCTATGGAACGAGCAGGCCGCGAAAGCGCCGCATGTCGGCCGCTTTCCTTTTTGAAACTCCGGCAAAAGCCTAGAACATCTTGAAGCCGCCGATGCGGAGCTTGCGGATGGCATACCCGCTTACATAGGCTCCGACAAGGGCGCCGATGACCGGCATCCAATCGATGAACGTGAACTCTCCTATATTATCGGCCACCGAGACGCTGTGGTCCCAGGTGGACCATATGTAGATCGGCACCAGTACGATCAGGAACAGATAAATCGGAAACCAGGTCGTCTTCATGAGCATGTTCAGGATGAATCCGATTCCAAACATCATCACAAAAAAGAGCACCGTCGCAATTATAATTTGAAGCATGCCGCCTATCATCCTTCCGTTCTCGCATACCAAACGCGGTTCCTTCTAAGTTTATGCCAAGCCTGCCCGCAAGTCAATTTGCAGCTTCCCGCTCCGGTTGCTCTGCTTGAGGCGATTCGATACAATGGGAGACATGGCAGGAGGGGTGCAGGCATGCCCTTCTTATGGAAGGAGAAACAACGGAAATGAGTGACGCAGCACAAACGCTGGAGGCTGGTACGTTCTCCATGATTTCCGCACGATCGACTGGCAGGCCTGGAAAGCGGCCGGCGCCGGAGACCGCGCTTCCGCGCTGGACTCCATCCAATCCATGCTGGCCGGGTGGACACGCGACGAGCAGGACCGCAAGGGCAGCACGGCGTTCTATTCCGTCGTCGGCCAGAAAGCCGACTTCGTCATCATGCATCTTCGCGAGACGCTTGAGGAGCTCAGCGAACTGGAGACGAGCTTCAACAAGAGTCCGCTCGGCGACTATACGAAGCCCGCTTACTCCTATGTCAGCATCGTGGAGCTCAGCAACTACATGAGCAAGCCGGGCGAGGATCCGATGCAGAACCCGGACATCGTGGCCCGCCTCAAGCCGACGCTTCCGAAAGCCCGCCACATCTGCTTCTATCCGATGAACAAGCGCCGCGACGGCGGCGACAACTGGTATATGCTCGGCATGGACGAGCGGCGCGCGATGATGCGCAGCCACGGCATGATCGGCCGCCAGTACGCCGGCAAGGTCAAGCAGATCATCAGCGGCTCCGTCGGCTTCGACAACTGGGAATGGGGCGTGACGCTGTTCGCGGAGGACGCCCTCCAGTTCAAGAAGCTCGTCTACGAGATGCGGTTCGACGAGGTGAGCGCTCGCTACGGCGACTTCGGCGAGTTTTTCATCGGCAATCTGCTCGACGGCGCCAAGCTGGAGCAGCTGCTGTCCGTTTGATGCCCTGACCGGGATATCCCGGTCGAGGCAGGCTCTGCGCAGCCGGCGCATGGCAGCAGAAGTAAAGCCGCAGGCGGAAGGGTTTTCCCCTTTCAGCCTGCGGCTTTTTCGCTTCAATCCTCGTCTTCGTCATCCTCGAGACCGGCCTCGGCGGCCAGCCTCTTGGCATTCAGATATTCCTCGGTGTCCCGGTCGCGCTGCCGGCCCTTCTCCTTGAGCCGCTCGATGCCCGGCTCGATGAGCCTGTCCACTTCCTTCTGGACGGTATAGGCCAAGTCGTGGCGGTTCTGGGACTCCAGATAGGAGCCCACTTCCATCAGCGCGTTGTACCGGTCGAGCTCGTCTCTCGTCAGCAGGCCGCGCACCTGCACGCTGCAGTGGCGCATTAGAAGAACTTCCCTTTGCGCAGGACGAGCGGGATTCCCCCGATGATGAACAGGTAGCGCAGGTCGATCATCTTCTTCAGCCAGGCGGCCTTGCGGCCCTGGTATTTCTTGCCGAAGGCGACGCCGATGCCCTCGCCTTTGCCGAGCGAGGCGACCGTGCCCTTGTTGCTGAAGGCGAATGTCTTCAGCGGCTGGCTGCGGATCGCCGCGACCAGGTTGTGGGCGCAGGTGACGCCCTGCTGCATGGCGATCTGGGCGGTCGGCGGATACGGACGGCCCTCTTCGTTGAACATCAGGGAATTGTCCCCGATGATATAGATGTTCTCCTGGTTCGGAGCCCGCAGGTAGTCGTCGACCTTGACGCGGCCGCGCATCGTCTCGAAGCCGGCCTCGTCGATCAGCCGGTTGCCGCGGATGCCCCCGGTCCAGATGACGGTCTTGGAGCGGATCTCCTCGCCGTCGCCGACGATGACGCCGTCGGGCGAGCATTCCTTGATCGCGGTCCCGATGCGGAAGATGACGCCTTTCTTGGCCAGCACGTCCATGCCGTACTTCACCAGCTCCGGATCGAAGCCCGGCAGCGCGGACGGCGCCGCCTCGATGTTGTAGAGCTTCACGAGCGAGCGGTCCACGTCGAACGCGCGGCATAGCTGCGGGATGCGGTCGGCCAGCTCGCCGACGAACTCGATGCCGGTGAAGCCCGCTCCCCCGACGACGAACGTCAGGTAATCGGTGCGATGCGGCTCCCGCTTGTACCTCGCGAACTGGTACTCGATATGCTCGCGGATGAGGCGGACCGAGTTGATGCTGCGGATGTTCATCGCATGCTCGGCGAGGCCCGGGATGCCGAACGTTTCCGGCTCTCCGCCGAGGCCGATGACCAGATAGTCGTAGGACAGCGTTCCGTCCTCCAGAATGACCTTCTTGTCCTGCGTCCGGATCTGCACGACCGTGGACTTCACGAAGTCGATCTTGAATTCATCGATCAGCTTGGAAATATTGACGCGGGCATTCTCGGGATTGTCCGTTCCCGCTGCCGGCATATGCAAATGGGTCGTAATATAATGGTAGTCGTGCTTGTTGACAAGCGTGACGTCCGCTTCGTTGTAGTTCAGCTGCTTCTGGAGCTTCAGCGCGGTCAGAATGCCTCCGTAGCCTGCTCCCAGTATGACGATCTTCGGTATATTGCTCATATGGCGTTCCCTTCCAATCCATCTCTTGACATCCTGCTATCTAATGATCCAAATATACTCCTGCCATGATATCAAAATAAGGATTGGCACATCAAGGTCATTTCCTACGAAAATAATTAGAAGAACGTACAATTGCGCCGTTTCCCTTGGACGCCCGGGCAGGCGTATAATGATCCTGTAGCCCATGTTCTGGAGGTGCGGAAATGACAGGATTGGAATCCAATGCGGAACCGGTCGACATCGCCATTATCGGCGGCGGGCCGGCAGGCATGTTCGCCGCCTTTTACGGCGGCATGCGCCAGGCATCCGTCAAGATCATTGAAAGCATGCCGCAGTTGGGCGGCCAGCTCGCCGCCCTGTATCCCGAGAAGCACATCTACGATGTCGCCGGCTTTCCCAAGGTTACCGCCCAGGAGCTCGTCGATTCGCTGCGGCGGCAGCTGGATCATTTCGCGCCGGAGGTGTGCCTGGAGGAGAAGGTAACCTCTCTCGTCAAGCACGGGGAGCGGCTGTTCGAGATTCGTACCGACAAAGCTGTCCACTGGGCCCGCGCCGTCATCGTCACGGCAGGCGTCGGCGCCTTCGAGCCCCGCCGGCTCGAGCTGCCGGAGGCGGCGCTGTACGAGAAGAAGAACCTGCATTACTTCGTCAGCGATCTGCATCAGTTCAAGGGCCAAAAGGTGCTGATCAGCGGCGGCGGCGATTCCGCCGTCGACTGGGCGCTCATGCTCGAGCCGATCGCCGAAAGCGTCACCCTGATCCATAGAAGGGATAAATTCCGCGCTCATGAGCACAGCGTAGCCAAGCTGCAGGAATCCACCGTCCGGGTGCTTGTCCCGACCGAGATCGCCAAGCTGGAGGGCGAGGTCTACATTGAGCGGGTCACTCTGCGCCATGTGAAGACCGGCGAGGAGACCGTGCTGGATACGGATACGGTCATCGTCAACTTCGGCTTCGTATCGTCTCTCGGCCCGATCGCCGAGTGGGGCCTCGATATCGAGGGAGGCAGCATCGTCGTCGACACCCGGATGGAGACGAGCGTGCCCGGTATCTTCGCTGCCGGCGACATCACGACTTATCCGGGCAAGCTGAAGCTGATCGCGGTCGGTTTCGGCGAAGCGCCGACGGCCGTCAACAACGCCAAAGTCTATATCGATCCTTCCGCCAAGCTCTCGCCTGGACATAGCAGCAATCTCAAGCTGTAGGCCATAACGGAAGAAGATCCTCGAATCAGACCCGTTAGAACCGAAAAAATAAGGGTATCCTACCTCGACATGCGCCATGCTTCCGATTGAGCGGCAGCAAACGATGTCTTGGGAGGGTACCCTATTTTATGTGTCCCGTATGCAATGGAATCCGGCTTCTCTATGCGGCATGCCCGCACTGCGCAGGACCGGCCGAAGACTGCGGTCCCGCGGCGGATTATGCAGGCCCGTATTCGCCGTACTCGCCGGTACAGACCGACGATCTGTCCGGCGGATTGGAACAGGCTTGTTATCATATGGTGTATTGTCCCGCCTGCTCCAGCAGCTGCGGAGTCAGCGTCCGCATTGAGCTGTGATCGTCCATCCCTGATTTCCATCCGGATGGCCGTGGAACAACAAGCGCGGCCAAGAAGTCATCAAGCGCCTAAAAGTATGGATTCGGGACTCAGTTGTCTGCGCTTCAGCTCACCCTTCAAAAGCTTGATGAAATCGTAATCCAGATTGAACTGGACCGCGCTGAAGTAAGTCTCGATCAGCAGCTCATCAGACAACAACTCCATATTTCAGCCTCCTTTCGAATTGAATTTCTATTTCTTCCCAATCTTAGCATGGGCTGTTTTCAAGGAACAAGCGTTCCGTTATCCACATGGAACGGTGTACAAGATGTGCACAAATTGTGGGTATTTGGAAAATCTTGAGGAAACTCTTCATGCTTACTGTGGACAGAGTTATACACAACCGGAGGGGAGGGAAATTCAATAAAAAAGTTTGATGAATACTTTATTTCCGATAAAGATTTTGCAGGCTCCAGCAAGGTTGAGCGGGAGATGGGGAGGGTAATGATAATGCTCGGCTGCATGCCTATTTAGGACGGGTGTTGACCTCGAAAATCCATATCTTCCCGCTTTTGTCGAGGCCGTAATCAAAGCCGAGCTGGCCGATGCCGGGAAAGCGGGCTTCCAGCGCCGACGCTGAAATTCGGGTCAGGCTGCGCATTTCCTGCTTTTTGCTCCTCACCAGCTTCGAGGACAGCGAGCGGCTTATTCCTTGGGCCGCCGTCAGCTGGCTGCCGCCCCGGCACAGATTCGTGACGAACAATCCCGGCCTGGCGACGCGCCCGACCATCGAGCGGAATTCCCAGCGGCTTCCGTTTTTCACGTATTTGACCCGATAGTCGATCGGCCTTCCTCCAACTGTCGCCAGTTGGATGCCTTTCTGGATCATGTAGGCGCGCCCCTTCTGCAGCGGCTTCAGAGCCCTGTGGAGGGATGGGACCGACGAGGCCGAGCGGGTCCTCGAGCTGTGCGTATAGCTGTATCCGCTTCCGCTGCGCTCGATCTTGATGACTCCGATTCCCCCGGTCCCGCGAACCGGCTTGATGACGACCATCCCGTGCTGCTCCAGCATGCTCTTCAGATTGGCTTCCGTGTAAGGCCGGGTCGGGGGAATATGGGGAGCGATGGACGGATGGGAGAGAAGCGCGGCGGTTTTGGCCATCTTGCTCGAGAGCATGCGTCCGCCGCCCTTCCCCGCATGAAGCGGCAGCGACAGCGCCTTCTGCACATAGGCCAGCTCATCCTCGGCATTCGCCGTCTCGGGGACTGCCTCTCCTTGAACGGGAGCGTCCTGGGCAGCCGCAACGGCAGCCGCAGGCGCTTCATCCGCCGGGAAGGCCGAATCTGCTGCGAATTCTTCCATTTGGATCGGTTCTCCTTTCCTCTTTCTCTTCTATTCTATGCTTTCAGGCGTTCGTTCTCTTGGATGATTGTCCGAGGCTTATGGCCTCTATTGCCCGCTGCAGCCTTCCAGGCAGACGCCGGGGAAGGATGAGAGCCTGAGACAGCCTCGACCTGGACTTAAGTCCGGGATCTGATTTCCCTCCGGCAGGAGGACAGCAGGCCGCAGCCTTGGTATAGTGGAAAAAACGGCCATCAACCGCGTTCTGCAGGTGGCCTACAGCCGAAAGGGTGGAATCATGACTCGCCAAGCAAAAGCCGTCCTCGGAGCGGCGCTCATCCTCCTCGGGGTCTATATGATGCTGCAGCAAGGCCGCAGCGTCGGTCCCGGATTCATCTTCGGCCATTTCTGGCCAAGCCTGTTCGTGATCCCGCTCGGCATCTTCTTCCATTGGATGTACTTCTCCTTGCTCGGACGCCGCGCTCCGGGACTTCTCATTCCCGGCGGGATTTTGCTGGCGGCCGGCCTCGTCTGCCAGTTCGCCATGCTGCTGGACAACTGGGGCTCGATCTGGCCCGGCTTCATCCTGGCCGTTCCGTTCGGCCTGTGGGAATTCTATTGGTTCGGAAACCGGAACCGCTGGCTGCTTATCCCAATCAATATCCTGCTCGTGATCGGCCTGCTGTTCAGCGCCGTCTTCTCGATCAGCGCGCTGCTCAGCGGCTTCGCCTCCGTATTCCCGTTCCTTGCTTTGCTGTTCATTATCGGCGGCTCGTTCCTGCTGCTCTCGCGAAGCCGCGCTTGAGAAAAGCCGAATCCAAAAAAAGCGGACCTCCGGAACTTTTTCCGGGGGTCCGCTCTTTTTGACGAGTTTATGGCTCCATTGCCCCTCGCACGATTCCTGCTGCCCGTACGGGATCACTCGCCCTTCTATTGATTCTTGCGAAGGCGTGCAAGGCCTATCAGCCCTTCCCTTCCCGATCAATAGACTATCGGGTTCAGCTTGCAGGCAGCTTCAGAATGCTTCTCGTGTATGCCGTGCAGGAGATCAGGAAATACACGCCCTGGAGCAGAATGTAGATGCCCATGATGATCAGGCCGTACATCCAGACCGGCGTTCCGATCAGCGTCCCCAAGGCGAACATCGCGAATACGCTGTGGACGATGCCGAGCAGGCAGGGCGCAAGGTACAGGATGCCGACTTGAGCCCGGGCACGATCGCGCCTTATCTCCGATCATGCCTTCAATTCCTCCTTCAACTTCAACCTGAACGATTCCATCCGCAGCGCG
>NZ_CBRA020000179.1:0-6073 GCF_000469945.2 Paenibacillus sp. P22
ATCGTGCGGGACATCAAGGAGGAGTCTCTCATCTCCAAGCTGTTCGAGGAGCTGACGCTGCAAAGCTCCGTGAAAGCGAAGCAGAGATCCAGATTCAGCCTGCGCAAAAAGAAAGAAGGCGATGCCAATGGATAAATGGCTCAGCCATCCAACGGCCATCAAGATCCTGTCGGTCGTCATCGGCATCCTGCTTTGGGCCGTGGTGCATTTCGATCCGGAGTCCACGCCCAACACCGTCGCCTCCACGACCGAGACCCAAAGCGTCGATGTCGTGAAAATCCAGACGACCGGTCTGGACGAGTCGGCTTATTCGCTCAAGCTGCTGGAGCCGAGCGTGGCCAAGATGATGGTCAAGGGCAGCCGGTCCGCGCTTGCCTTTACGACGAACGACGATTACTCCATCAGCGTCAATCTGGAAGGCAAGGGCCCGGGAACCTATACCATTCCGCTGACGGTAGGCAAGCTGCCCAGGGGAATCGAGCTCGTGACGCTGTCGCCGAGCCAGGTTCAGGTCGTCATCGACCGCCTGGAAAAAGGAACGTTCGAGGCGGGCGTCGTTACCCAAGGCAAGCCGGTGGAAGGGTATGAGCTGGGAACGCCTGTCATCAAGCCGGGAAGCACGGTGGAGGTCACGCTGCCGGCTCAGGATCTTGCCCGCGTCGGCTCCGTCAAGGTTTTCGTCAATGTAGATGGAGAAGATGCGCCCGTGCATGAGAAGAAAGCCAAAATCTCCGTGTTCGACAAATCGGGCAACGAAATCAAAGGAGCGGCGCTGAACCCCAGCACTCTGGATGTAGAGGTGCCGCTGACGATGCCAAGCAAGGAAGTCCCTCTGCAGATCGGTTATAAGGGCAGCCTGCCCGGCGGCTTGACGCTGGGCGGAATCCAGTCCAAGTCGAGCACCGTCAGGCTGTACGGGCCGAGAGGGCTTCTCGACGAAGTCAACCAGCTGGCTGCTGACGTGGATCTCAGCCAGATCCGCAGCTCGGGCGATGTCGAGCTGGAGCTGCTGCCTCCCGAAGGACTGAAGGCGGTCGAGCCGTCCAAAGTCACCGTAACCGTGACATTGTCTTCTTCGGGGACGAAGACGCTCCAGGTCCCCGTCACCTTCGAGAATACGCCGAGGGGACTGGATGCAGCGCTGGAGGCGCCCCGGGACGGAACCGTAGACATCCAGGTAAGCGGCACTCCGGAGGAGCTGGGCCGGCTGACCGCTGCGGATATCCGCGCTGTCGCCAGCCTGGCGAATCTCGCAGAGGGCGCTCATGAGGTGCGGCTCGCTTTGACGCTGCCAAACGGTGTCCAAGCTGTCGGCGAGCCGCCGCTCGTGACCGTCAAGCTCGTTGCCAGCGAGCCTGCCTCGGGCTTGCCCGAGAGCAGTCCGTCTCCTTCGCCCAGCCCTTCGCCCGGCAATGATGGCGGCGCAGGGAATGAGCCGGCAGGAGACGGTGCTGCCGGGGAGGGCAATGCCTCTGATGGAGGGAACAATGCTCCGTGAAAATGTTTCTTTCTGGATGCGGGAGGATGCATGGACGAAACGGCCAACGCAAGAAACAAATATCCGGATCTCAACTGTATGGCGACGCAGAAATTCACCTACAGAAACGAACGTAAAGAAACGGCCCGCATAGCAAGCAACTAATATACCGTAGTTAACGTATAGCAGCTGACTGGCGAACAGGAATAACGTGCAATAACTTAAGCAACAACGCCAGCAATAATGTACACAGCAAGGCCAATAACGTAAAGCAAATAACGTAATGCAAACGTCAAATACGTAAAGCGAATAACGTAAAGCAATAACGTAAAGCAAAAACCGTTAAGCATAGCAAATACCGTAATGAAATATTGTAATGCAAATAACGTAATGCAAACGTCAAATAAGTATAGCAAATAACGTAAGGCAATAGCTTACATACCCGCTTGCTTTCACTATGCTGACACAGCACTATCGGAGCGGGGAAGCAGCCTTTATCAAATCATTTTGGAATTCCAGTTTTATCTTGTCATGCAATTTGGAACCCAACTGGGCTCGGTCTGCGTATGATGAATTCCGGGGCCATTTTCCATGGCATAAGGTTGCGATAGTTTTAATGGGCTAAACCCTTTATAATGAATACCATTCTTATCCTTGATTATTTCTATCATAAAAGCTTGCTAAAAGGGAGCTTACAGAAAAGGGGCTTTTCACTCACTATGGGCAAATATTTCGGAACCGACGGCGTTCGCGGGGTAGCGAACAGCGAACTCACGCCGGAGCTTGCATATAAAATCGGCCGCTGCGGCGGTTATGTACTAACAGCTGGAGCACACAAGCCGACCGTGGTCATCGGCCTCGACACCCGGATCTCCGGCCCGATGCTGGAGTCGGCGCTCATCGCCGGCCTTCTTTCAATCGGCGCAAGCGTCGTACGCCTCGGCGTCGTATCGACTCCGGCTGTCGCTTATTTGACGCGGATGCTGAAGGCCGATGCCGGCGTCATGATCTCGGCTTCGCATAACCCGGTGCAGGACAACGGCATCAAGTTTTTCGGCGGCGACGGCTTCAAGCTGTCGGATGAGACCGAGAACGAGATCGAGCGCCTGATGGACGCCGAGATCGACGAGCTGCCGCGTCCTACGGGCGGAGACATCGGCACGGCGAGCTATGAAGGGAATGCGAAGCGTCTATATATCGATTTCCTCAAGACGACCGTTTCTTCCCGCTTCGAGGGGCTTAAAATTGTCCTCGACTGCGCCAACGGAGCGGCTTACGAGCTCGCCCCGGCGGTGTTCCGCGAGCTGGGGGCGGAGGTCATCACGGTCGGAGCGGAGCCGGACGGCCGCAACATCAATGAAGGCGTCGGCTCGACCCATCCGGAATACCTGCGCGATGAAGTGCTGCGTCATGGAGCGGATCTCGGTCTAAGCTTCGACGGCGACGCCGATCGTTTGATCGCCATCGACAATAACGGCGATGAAGTCGACGGCGACTTCATCCTCTGCATACTGGGGGATGCCATGAAGCGCGAAGGCAAGCTCATGAACGACACGGTCGTGACGACGGTCATGAGCAACATCGGCTTCTTCAAGGCAGCGGAATCCCTCGGTCTGAGCACAGCCAAGACAGCTGTAGGCGATCGCTACGTCATGGAAGAGATGCGCCGCGGCGGCTTCAACCTGGGCGGCGAGCAGTCCGGCCATGTCATTTTCCTCGATCACAATACGACCGGAGACGGCATCCTGACCGCTCTGCAGCTGACAGATACGCTCGTGAAGTCGGGCGGCAAGCTGAGCGGGCTGCGCAGCCTGATGCGCAAATACCCGCAGGTGCTCATCAACGTGCGGGTGGCCGACAAATCGCTCTACAACGACAATCAGTCGATTCTGGCTGCCGTAGCGCAGGTGGAGGGCGAGATGGGCGACAACGGACGCGTGCTCGTACGTCCTTCGGGAACGGAGTCTTTGATCCGCGTCATGGCGGAAGGCCCGGACAAGGATCAAGTAGCGGCTTACGTCGACCAGATCGTTGCCGTTGTAAAAGCCGAGCTCGGCTAAGAACGTCCCCTTTTTCAAAAAAAGCAGATGACGGTTAACCCGGGCGCTTCCCGGGTTAATGTCTTCCAGCTGGCTAAGCACTGCGGACGCTCAGTTGCAATTCAAGCCCGCATTGAATATGATATAGGGTATTGGTTTTGATTCCGGAAGGAAAGCGAGGATCGAGGTTGGATCAGGCAATATAAGCGCCAGAGCTTGCAACAAAGGATGCCGATTTTCGGCAGGACTCCCGGCCACGGAGCGGGAGCAAAGGATAGCCCGTGTCATACGGGTGCGGTCCATGGTCGACGACGCCGGATAGAAGATCCAGGCGGGAGCGGCGGGACCGGGCAGCTTCGCGAGGAGCGGCGGCCTTTGGATTCCTGAGGCATCCCCAGAGCAAGCTGACGAGGTGAAGGTGTTCGAAACATTCGGCGGGGACCTTCCGGTGGGCATGACATCGACAGCCGTTATCGCAAAAGGACGCGGGTAACCGGTCTTACAAACGAACGGCACCATGCAGGAATGAAACGTAGAGGGCATGGCCGGCATCGCAGCCGGTTTGCTTTTGGACCTTATAGATTCTTTTAGAAGCAACATACTACTACAGGACGGGTCTGCCGCCCTGAAGGTTTGCGATGCCCGTATGAACATGCGCCGAGCGCATGAGGGATCGGGCTGCTGCGGATACTAGGCCAAGGATGGCGACATCCAGGGTTCTGTTTTCTGCTGCTTAAGGTCATCGGCGTCCCATGGACTGCCGCGCCACCACTGATTCGACAAAACGGAATCGGCGCAGGGGAAGCCTGCGTCTAATGGCATCCAACCGGGCGGCCGGCGCCGCATACGGAGGTTTATTTCACTATGTGTGGAATCGTAGGTTATATCGGCAATCGTGACTCGAAGGAAGTTCTGATCGAAGGACTCAAGAAATTGGAATACCGCGGGTATGACTCCGCAGGCATCGCCGTATTCACGGACAACGGGCTGGAAATCCGCAAATCCAAGGGACGCCTGGCCAACCTGGAGGAGAAGCTCGTCAGCGAGCCGATCCAAGGGTCCGTCGGCATCGGTCATACGCGCTGGGCTACGCATGGCAAGCCGTCCGATGTGAACTCCCATCCGCATACCGACAACTCGTCGAAGTTCTCGGTCGTGCATAACGGCATTGTCGAAAACTACCTGGATCTCAAGGAAGAGCTCGGCGCGAAAGGCCATACCTTCGTGTCGGAAACCGACACCGAGGTCATCTCCCATCTGATCGCAGACGAGTACGACGGCGATATCGTCGCAGCGGTGCAGCGTGCCGTGAAACGCATGAGAGGCGCTTACGCCCTCGGCGTTCTGACCGAATACGAGCCGGAGAAGCTCGTAGCTGTACGCTTCGCGAGCCCGCTCGTCATCGGCATCGGCGAGAACGAGAACTTTATCGGCTCCGATATCCCGGCTATTCTGGAGTATACGCGCAACGTATACATCCTGAACGATGGCGAAATGGCGGTTCTGACGCGTTCCGGTGTCGAACTGATGACGACTTCGGGCGACATTATTTCCAAGGAAATATTCCATGTCGACTGGGATCTCGTCACCGCGGAAAAAGCCGGATTCGATCACTTCATGCTCAAGGAAATCCATGAGCAGCCAAAGGCTTACCGCGACACGATGATGAGCCGCATCAGCGAAGACGGCAAGTCGGTCGATCTCAAGAAGGAAATCAGCATGACGACGGAGCAGATCCGCGGCATTTCCCGCGTGCATATCGTCGCTTGCGGAACGGCTTACCATGCCGGTCTCGTCGGCAAAACCGTCATCGAGAGCCTGGCCCGCATTCCGGTAGAGACAGATGTCGCTTCCGAATACCGGTACCGTTCACCGATCATCACTCCTGATACGCTCGTCATCGTCGTGAGCCAATCCGGCGAGACGGCAGACACGCTGGCCGCTCTGCGCGAAGCGAAGCGCAACGGCGCGCGCGTGCTTACGATCACCAACGTGGTCGGCAGCTCCATCGCCCGCGACGCGGATGATGTCATCACGACCTGGGCGGGACCGGAGATCGCGGTCGCTTCGACCAAAGCGTACTCCTCGCAGCTGATCGCCTTCTATCTGCTCGGCCTGTATCTGGGGCAAGAGCGCGGCACGGTCGAAGCGGAGCAAGCGGCGGAAATCATCGCCGCCATGCAGAAGCTGCCGGAGCAGGTCGAGCAGATTCTGGAGCAGGCGGACATCTTCAAGGCTGTCGCCGAATCCGTGTCGAAACATGCCAATCTGTTCTTCATCGGACGCGGCCTCGACTTCGCCGTCGCTCAAGAGGGATCGCTCAAGCTGAAGGAAATCAGCTACATCCACTCCGAGGCTTACCCGGCGGGCGAGCTGAAGCACGGCACGCTGGCTCTGATCGAGGAAGGCATTCCGGTCATCGCTCTGGTGACGCAAGAAGAGCTGTATGAGAAGACGCTGAGCAACATCAAGGAAGTCAAAGCTCGCGGCGCGCATGTTCTGGGCATAGCCAACGCAGGCTACGAGGAAGAAGTCATGAAGTCGGTCGACGAGGTGT
>NZ_CBRA020000180.1:0-9752 GCF_000469945.2 Paenibacillus sp. P22
GGCCTCGGCACCTGGGAGGACCAGCACAGCGTGCTGCTGGAGAAAGGGCCTAAGCGGGTCAGCCCGTTCTTCATTCCGATGATGATCGCGAACATGGCTTCCGGCCAAGTATCGATGGCGACCGGCGCCAAAGGTCCCAATACGACCGTCGTAACGGCATGCGCGACAGGAACCCATACGATCGGGGATTCGTTCAAGATGATTCAGCGCGGCGACGCCGACGTCATGATCTGCGGCGGCGCGGAATCCACGATCCGCCCGATGGCGATGGCCGGCTTCTGCTCCATGCGCGCCATGTCGGTGCGCAATGACGAGCCGCAGAAGGCGAGCCGTCCGTTCGATGTCGACCGCGACGGATTCGTCATGGGCGAAGGCGCAGGCGTCCTTATCCTGGAATCGCTGGAGCATGCCGAGGCGCGGGGCGCCCATATCTACGCCGAAGTGATCGGATACGGCATGAGCGGAGACGCCCATCATATGACGGAGCCGGATCCGGACGGAGCGGCACGCTGCATGAAGATGGCGCTGCGCGACGCGAAGCTGGAGCCGGAGAGCATCGATTACATCAATGCGCACGGCACGTCGACGCCGGTCGGCGACAAGTCCGAGACGACGGCGATCAAGAATACGTTCGGAGAGCATGCCTACAAAGTCGCCGTCAGCTCCACCAAGTCGATGACGGGACATCTGCTCGGCGCCGCAGGCGGCGTTGAGGCGGTCATCCTGGCGCTGACGCTGCAGAACGGCGTCATCGCTCCGACGATCAACCTCGACAATCAGGATCCGGAATGCGATCTGGACTACGTGCCCAACGTTCCGCGCCAGGCGGATGTCCGCACGGCGTTGTCCAACTCCTTCGGATTCGGAGGCCACAACGCGACGATCATCATGAAGAAATATGAAGCGTGAGCGATTTCAGGACCTGCAGCGCCAGCTAGGCTTCACCTTCGCCAAGCCCCAGCTGCTGAGACAGGCTTTCACGCATACTTCCTACGTGAACGAACACCGCGATGCCGTAACCGAAGACAATGAACGGCTCGAATTCCTGGGCGACGCCGTGCTTCAGCTGCTCGTGTCCGAGCATCTGTTCCAGACTTATCCCGAGCGCCCGGAAGGAGATCTCACCCGGATGCGGGCGGCGATCGTCTGCGAGCCTTCGCTGGCCAGATTCGCCGAGCGGCTTGATTTCGGCTCGTTCGTCCGTCTGGGCAAAGGCGAAGAGCAGCTTGGCGGCAGGCAGCGCCCTGCGCTGCTGGCCGATCTGTTCGAAGCGTTTGTCGGATCGCTTTATTTGGACGCCGGGGTCGACACGGTCAGGGACTTTCTCCGCCGGGTCATGTTCGCCCGGCTGGAAGGCAACGAGGGCCTCTCCGGCAAGGATTACAAGTCCAAGCTGCAGGAGCGCGTGCAGAATCTTTCCCTTGGCGGCGTTGAATACCGCGTTGCCGAGGAGCGCGGTCCGGCCCATGACCGGGAGTTCGTCGTTCATGTCCACGTCGGCGAGGAGATTCGCGGGCGCGGCATTGGACGCACCAAGAAGGAAGCGGAGCAGAAGGCCGCCGAGGAAGCTTGGCAGGCAGTTTCGGAGCCGCAGGCCGATTAGCACCGCCAGCCATCCAGAGCCCGGCACCGTCATTTCAGGTGCCCGGGCTTTTTTTATTGCCCATGGAAGGATTCGACGCGCCAAGCACGCTGACCAGCCGCCCTGCCGTATGGTACAATAGCCACAAGAGGTGAACCGCTACCCATGTTGTTGAAACGGATTGAATTATCGGGCTTCAAATCCTTTGCGGACAAAACCGAAATGGAGTTTGTTCGCGGCATTACCGCCGTCGTCGGGCCTAACGGCAGCGGCAAGAGCAATATTTCCGACGGCATCCGGTGGGTGCTCGGCGAGCAGAGCGCCAAGAGCCTCCGCGGCGGCAAGATGGAAGACATCATCTTCGCCGGAAGCGACGCCCGCAAGGCGGTCAATTACGGCGAGGTCTCGCTGACGCTGGACAACTCCGACGGCACGCTGTCGCTCGAGCATCAGGAGGTGACGGTGACCAGGCGCGTGCACCGGAGCGGCGACAGCGAATATATGATCAACCGCCAGTCCTGCCGGCTCAAGGATATTACGGAGCTGTTCATGGATACGGGCATCGGCAAGGAAGCCTATTCCATCATCGGGCAGGGCCGCATCGAGGAAATCCTCAGCACGCGTTCGGAGGACCGGCGCGGCATTTTCGAGGAAGCCTCCGGCATCGTGAAGTACAAATCCCGCAAGCGGGAAGCCCAGCGCAAGCTGGACGACACCGAGAGCAACCTGCTGCGCATCTACGACCTCGTCTCGGAGCTGGAGGATCAGGTCGAGCCGCTGCGGGAGCAGTCGGAGCGGGCGATCCAGTTCAAGGCGCTCAAGGAAGAGCTCAAGAGCAGCGAGATCGGCCTGTACGTCCATCAGATCGATCAGGTGCATCAAGGCTGGAACGAGAACAACGCCAAGCTCGAAGTTCTCCGCAAGGAGGAGCTGGAGCTGTCCTCGGTCGTCAGCAAGCATGATGCGCTGCTGGAGAAGGACCGCATGCAGCTGCGCGAGCTGGAGTCGCAGCTGGAGGAGCTGCATGCGGCTATGCTGCAGTACAGCGAGGACTACGAGAAATGCGAAGGATACGGCGAGGTGCTCAAGGAGCGCCGCCGCAACCTCGACGGCAACCGCGTCCAGCTGGAGCAGTCGCTGGAATCGCTGCGCGGCCGCCAGGAGCAGATGGCCGCGGAGGAAGAGGAGATCCGGGCCAAGGCAAGCGCCTTGGAGGCTGTCCTCATCGATCTCCGCAGCCGAATGCAGGGAGAAGAAGGCCGCCTGGCGGGAGTCGCCGGAGGCATTTCGACCGAAGCGGGCGAATCGCTCAAGGGCGAATTGCTGGAAGTGCTGAGCACGATGGCCCAGCTGCGCAACGAAATCCGCTATTCCGAGCAGCAGAAGGAATCGCTCCAGCGCCGAATGGACCGCCTTGGCGGCGAAGAGGGCAAATGGCAGGAGAATTCGGAACGGCTGGAGAGCCGCAGGGCCGAGCTTGAGCTGTCGCTCAAGCGGACGGTGCAGGAGCTGGAGTCCGTTCGGAACCAATACATACAGCAATCCCAGCGGGTGCAGGAGATTCAGCGTCTGCAGGAGGAAGCCGGCGCCGCCTTGCGCAAATGGGAGCAGCGGCTGGAGGCGCTCACCTCGCGCCGGGATACGATGAAGGAAATGCAGGATGCGCTCGACGGCTTCATGCACGGCGTCCGCGAGGTGCTCAAGGCTGCGCGGCGCTCTTCCGGAGGACTCGAGGGCGTGCACGGCGCCGTCGCCGAGCTCGTCCGGGTGCCGCAGCGGATCGAGACCGCCGTCGAGACGGCACTGGGCGGAGCGCTGCAGCATGTCGTCATGCAGGACGAACGGACGGCGCGCGCGGCGATCGCTTTCCTGAAGCAGCGTCAGCTGGGACGGGCGACGTTCCTTCCCCTGGATGTCATCAAGGGGAGATCGGTTCCGGAGCAGGACAAGCGCCAGGCCGCATCGATGGAAGGCTACATCGGCGTTGCCGCCGAGCTGGTCGGCTGCGAGCCGCGGTACGAGAATATCGTGAACAATCTGCTCGGCAACGTGCTTCTGGCCGAGAATCTGGAATGCGCCAACCGGATCGCAGCCCGCTGCGGCTACCGCTTCCGCGTCGTGACGCTGGAAGGCGACGTCGTCAATGCCGGCGGCTCCATGACCGGGGGCAGTCTCCAGAAGAAAGGCGCAAGCCTGCTCGGCCGCCAGCGGCAGATCGAACAGCTCGACATGGAAGCCTCCGACATGCAGAAGCAGATCGATCGGCTTCGGGGGGAACAGTCGGACTTGCGCAAGGAATTGTCTATCGCCGCCCAAAATCGGGACGAGCATCGGGAGACGGCGGAGCGGCTGAACGTGCAGGAGCAGCAGAGGCGCACGGAGCTGCAGCATGTCACGAGCGAGGCCGCCGCGCTTGCCGAACAGGGCGCGGTCTTCAGTTCCGACCGCAGCGGCAACGAAGAGGAGCTGCGCCAGCTGGACCAGGCGGCAGCGGAAGCCGCCAGCCGGCTCGATGAGCTGGGCATACGCGAAGCGGGCCTGCAGGAAGCGATCGCGATGGCGGAGCAGCGGCGCAAGGCGAGCGAATCGGCGAAGGAGGAGCTGCAGGGGCAGCTGACCGATCTCAAGATCCAGGTCGCGAAGGCGGATCAGGAGCGGCTTGCCGTGCAGGATGTGCTGAACCGGATCAAGGGCGACAGCGGCAGGGCGCGGTCGGAGGCGGCTTCCCTGGAGGCCGCGCTGCGCGAGCGCCTTCAAGAGCAGGAATCGCTCGAAGCCGAGTCGGTGAAGCAGATCGAGGAGCTCAACCGGCTGCGGCTGCGCAAGGAGGAATGCTCCGCGCAGACGGATCTCAAGCGGTCGGCGCGCGCGGACAAGAGCAAGGAGCTTGAGCTGGGCGAAAGCGAAACCCGCGAGCAGCGCAGCGGACTGAAGCGCGTCGAGGAGCAGCTCCGGCAGACGGAAATCGCCGTCAACCGGCTGGATGTGGAGCTGGACAACCTTCTCCGCAAGCTGAGCGAGGAATACGGCCTCAGCTATGAGCTGGCCAAAACCCGCTATTCCATGGCGGGAGAAGCCGCCGAGGTGCAGACGGCGGTGCGCGACTTGAAGCGGCGCATCGCCTCGCTCGGCGAAGTCAATCTTGGCGCCATCGAAGAATACCAGCGGGTTCGGGAACGCTATGAATTCCTGGATGCGCAGAGGCTGGATCTCGTCGAGGCCAAGGCGACGCTCTATGAAGTCATCCGGGAGATGGACGAGGAGATGTCGAAGCGCTTCCGGATCACCTTCGAGGAGATCCGCCGCCACTTCGTCGTCGTATTCTCCAAGTTGTTCGGAGGAGGGCGCGCCGATCTGGTGCTCGTCGATCCCGAACGGGTGCTCGAGACCGGCATCGACATCGTCGCCCAGCCTCCGGGCAAGAAGCTGCAGAACCTGCAGCTGCTCTCCGGCGGCGAGAGGGCGCTGACCGCGATCGCCTTGCTGTTCGCCATCCTCCAGGTCAAGCCCGTTCCCTTCTGCGTGCTCGACGAGGTGGAGGCGGCGCTCGACGAGGCCAATGTCGCGCGCTTCGCCCAGTATTTGCGGGAGTTCTCGGAGCTGACCCAGTTCATCGTCGTCACCCACCGCAAAGGCACGATGGAGGAAGCGGACGTGCTGTACGGCGTCACGATGGAGGAGGGCGGCGTCTCCAAGCTCGTATCGGTGCGGCTTGAGGACGAGGAGGCGGCCGTATCGGCCTGATTGGCGCAACAGAGGGCGGCGGCGCCATCGCTGCCTGCCTCGACTATAGAATAATGAAGGACCGGAGGAAACGGCATGGGATTTTTCAAGAAGCTTAGAGAAAGCATCGCCTCCAAGACGGAGTCGGTCACGACGATATTCAAGGACGGGCTGGCCAAAACCCGCACGGCTCTCGTGGAACGGGTGGAGGAGCTCATCACCCGCAGGAAGAAGATCGACGAGGATTTCTACGAGGAGCTGGAGGAAATCCTCATCAGCGCGGATGTCGGCGTCAACACCGTCATGGAATTGATCGACGACCTGCGATCCGAGGTGAAGAAGCGCAAGATCGAGGATGCCGCGCAGCTGCAGCCGGTGCTGTCGGAGAAGCTGATCGGCCTGCTCGGCAGCGACAACGGCAGCGAGCTGCGCATGGCGGACGAAGGCATCACGGTCATTCTGTTCGTCGGGGTCAACGGCGTCGGCAAAACGACGACGATCGGCAAGCTCGCCCATAAGTTCAAGAGCGAGGGGAAATCGGTGCTGATGGCGGCCGGCGACACCTTCCGGGCCGGCGCGATCGAGCAGCTTGAAGTGTGGGGCCAGCGCGTCGGCGTCGACGTCATCCGCCAGCAGGCGGGCTCCGATCCGGCGGCGGTCATGTATGACGCCGTCCAGGCGGCCAAGCAGCGCAAGGCGGACGTCCTTCTGTGCGACACGGCGGGCAGGCTGCAGAACAAGAGCAACCTGATGGAAGAGCTGAACAAGATCTTCCGCGTCATCCAGCGCGAGATTCCGGGCGCTCCGCATGAGGTGCTGCTCGTTCTCGACGCCAATACAGGGCAGAACGCGCTCAGCCAGGCCAAGATGTTCGGCGAGAAGAGCGGCGTGACCGGCCTCGTGCTGACGAAGCTCGACAGCACGGCCAAGGGCGGGATCGTCATCGCGATCCGCCATGAGCTGGACCTTCCCGTCAAGTTCGTCGGCCTCGGCGAGAAGATGGAGGACCTCCAGCAATTCGACTCCGAGCAGTTCGTGCATGCGTTGTTCGCGGGCCTTATCCGGGATCAGGATTCCGGGCCGGAACAATAGCCTGATTGCTGACAAGGTCAAAAGCTTGACACCTGCCCCGGCGTAGGGTATGATAAGTTTCGCTAACGCAGGATGACCGGCTGCGGCCGGCCTGCAGGATCTGGAAGGAGCTGCTGCCGATGGCTGCCGATCAGCGCGACGCGCTGGAGAAGACGACACGGATCAACATGCTGTTCGATCTGTACGGTCAGCTGCTTACGGAGAAGCAGGTCTCCATCCTGACGTATTATTTCCTGGACGATTTCTCGCTCGGAGAGATCGCCGCCGAGCTCGGCATCAGCCGCCAAGCGGTATATGAGCATGTCAAGCGCGGCGCGGCGCTGCTGGAGGATTACGAGTCGAAGCTCGGAATGCTGTCCCGCTCGGTGGCGGCCTCCAGACTGCTGGACGAGCTGCAGGCGGAGCTGGGAGAGATCGCTCTCACCCCTGCCGGAGCCAGGCTCGCGGAGCTGGCGGAGGCTCTCCGGGAGTCGCTCATGCCTGGAGAGCAGGAGAATTGAGAGAATGACCGCCTTATGGCGGCTGATATAACGACAACATACGCATGGAAGCGGACAGGAGGTGGCGGGAATGGCTTTTGAAGGGTTGTCTAGCCGGCTGCAGAACGTATTCGGCAAGCTGCGGGGCAAAGGCAAGGTAACGGAAGACGATGTGAACGAAGCCATGCGCGAGGTCAGGCTCGCACTGCTGGAAGCCGACGTCAACTTCAAGGTCGTCAAGGAATTCATCGCCAAGGTGAAGGAGCGCGCCCTCGGCCAGGAGCTGCAGAAAAGCTTCACGCCGGGCATGGTCATCATCGACATCGTCAACAAGGAATTGACGGAGCTGATGGGCGGCACGCAGAGCAAGCTGGCCAAGGCGAACCGTCCTCCGACGGTCATCATGATGGCGGGCCTGCAGGGCGCCGGCAAAACGACCACTTCCGGCAAGCTTGCCCTCATGCTGAAGAAATCCAACCACAAGCCGCTGCTCGTGGCGGGCGACATCTACCGCCCGGCGGCGATCAAGCAGCTGCAGGTCGTGGGCGGAGGCATCGGCGTGCCGGTGTTCACCATGGGCGACCAGACCTCTCCGGTCGAGATCGCCCGCCAGGGCGTCGAGCACGCCAAGGAGAACGGCCTGGACTATGTCATCATCGATACGGCCGGCCGCCTTCACATCGACGAGGCGCTCATGGAAGAGCTGAAGCAGATCCATGAAGTGACCAAGCCCGATGAAGTGCTGCTCGTCGTGGATGCGATGACCGGCCAGGAAGCGGTCAACGTCGCCCAGAGCTTCCATGACCAGCTGGCGCTCACCGGCGTCGTGCTGACGAAGCTCGACGGCGATACCCGCGGCGGAGCGGCCCTCTCGGTCAAGGCCGTCACGGGCTGCCCGATCAAGTTCGCCGCGACCGGCGAGAAGATCGAGCCGCTGGAGCCGTTCCATCCGGAACGGATGGCTTCCCGGATTCTCGGCATGGGCGACATGCTCTCCCTCATCGAGAAGGCGCAGTCCAGCATCGACGCCGACAAGGCTGCCGAGATGGAGCGCAAGATGCGCAACGCCGAGTTCACCTTCGAGGATTTCCTGGAGCAGATGGAGCAGGTCCGCAGCATGGGCCCGCTGGATCAGATCATGGATATGCTGCCCGGCATGAACAAGATGAAGGGCATGAAGGATCTCAAAGTGGACGACAAGCAGGTCGGCCGTGTCGAAGCGATCGTGAAGTCGATGACGACAGAAGAGAAGCGCAAGCCCGAGCTTCTCAACCACAGCCGCCGCAAGCGGATCGCCGCAGGCAGCGGCACCTCGGTGGCGGAAGTCAACCGGCTGATCAAGCAGTTCGACGACATGCGCAAGATGATGAAGCAATTCTCCTCCATGATGGGTCCGAAAGGCCCCAAAGGCGGCATGAAAGGCCTCAAAGGCTTGCTCGGCAAAAACATGAAGTTCCCGTTCGGCTGATCTTCAGCCTGCGATAACGTCCGTGAAGCGATTCCTTTTCAGGGAAAGCCGAAGACGTCTTATTCTTTCAAGGAGGTGAAGTATAATGGCAGTACGTATCCGTCTCAAACGCATTGGTGCCCACAAAGCCCCGTTCTACCGTCTGGTAGTTTCTGATTCCCGTTCGCCGCGTGACGGCCGTTTCATCGAAGAAATCGGCACTTATAACCCGGTTGCACAACCGGCTCAAGTGAACATCGACGAAGAAAAAGCCCTCAAATGGCTGCAAACCGGAGCTCAAGCATCCGACACCGTCCGCAACCTGCTTTCCAAAGCAGGCGTGCTCAAGAAATTCCACGAGCAGAAACTTCAAAAGTAAGGATTTTCCCCGAAAAGGGATTTCCCGAATATAAGCTCGGAAAAGGGTTAGGATGAATATCCTAGCCCTTTTGCTTCCGAAATTAATTCTTGACGGCGCCAGGAGCGAACGCCGTGATCATTCGCACAGGCGTCATTGACCAAGGAGGAACTGAGCATGGCGGAGCAGTGGTTTACAGTCGGCGAGATCGTGAATACGCAAGGCATCCGCGGCGAGCTTAAGGTCGTGCCGCATACGGACTTTGCCGATCAGCGCTTTGCCCCGGGAAGCAGGCTTTCCCTGCAGAAGGAAGGCACTCCCGGCGGCGTTCAGGTTGAGGTTCAAAGCTCCAGATCGCATAAGAACGTGTACATCGTCAAGCTGAAAGGCTACGAAAACATCAACGAGGTCGAAAAGTTCAAGGGATATCTGATGAAGGTGTCCGATTCCCAGCGCGAGCCGCTTGCAAAGGGCGAATTCTACTACACGGACATCATCGGCTCCGAAGTCGTCACGGAAGAGGGAGAAAGCCTCGGACTTGTGACCGAGATTCTCCGTCCCGGCGCCAATGATGTCTGGGCGGTGGAGCTGAAGGACGGCAAGGAGCTGCTGCTTCCTTACATCGACGACGTCGTGCTTGACGTGAATGTGCGTGCGAAGCGAGTAACGGTACGGCTCATGGAAGGATTGATGTAAGGAGATGCGCATCGACGTTTTGACGCTGTTTCCGGAAATGTTCGACGGCGTGTTCGGAGCGAGCATACTCGGCAAGGCCAGGGACAAAGGCATCGTTTCGCTGCAGGCAGTCAACTTTCGGAATTATGCCAACAACAAGCACAATACCGTCGATGACTATCCTTACGGCGGAGGCGGCGGCATGGTGCTGAAGGCCGAGCCGGTGTTCTCGGCGGTCGAGGATCTGCTCGGGGGCTCCAGCGGCGGCGCTGTCGAGTCTCAGGCGGCGGAGAGCAAGCCTCCGCGCATTATTCTGATGTGTCCGCAAGGGGAGCCGTTCAGCCAGCGCAAGGCGGAAGAGCTCGCGCGCGAGGAACGCTTGATTTTCATTTGCGG
>NZ_CBRA020000181.1:0-9425 GCF_000469945.2 Paenibacillus sp. P22
GCCATTTCTTGCAAACAAACTTTTCATTCCTAAGATAAAGGGCGCTGAGAAAGGCTGAAATAATTTGAAAAAAGTTGAAGGAACCCTTACACTTAGAAGGAATGAAGACGAACCGGAAAGGGTCGTAAACCTAAGGGGTGAGCAGAACGCCAACCCGCGCGCCCGCATCAACGTCAAGCTCGTATCCGAGGTCGCGTCGGCACGATCGCGGCCGGCGTCGCCAAGGGCCGGGCGGACGTCATTCTCGTCAGCGGTTATGACGGAGGCACGGGAGCTTCTCCGATGAACTCCATGCGCCACGCGGGCATGCCATGGGAGCTCGGCCTTGCCGAGACGCATCAGACGCTCATGCTCAACAACCTGCGCGACCGCGTCGTCGTGGAGACCGACGGCAAGATCATGAACGGCCGCGACCTCGCGATCGCCGCTCTGCTGGGCGCCGAGGAGTTCGGCTTCTCGACCGCTCCGCTCGTCGTGCTCGGCTGCGTCATGATGCGCGTCTGCCAGCTGGATACATGTCCGGTCGGCGTCGCGACGCAGAATCCGGAGCTGCGCAGCAAGTTCATGGGCGATCCGTCCCATGTCGTGAACTACATGACGTTCGTCGCCCAGGAAATGCGCGAGTACATGGCGGAGCTCGGCTTCCGCACGGTCAACGAAATGGTCGGCCGCGTGGATCTGCTGGAGTCCAAGGATCTGATCCATCATTACAAGCTGCGCGGCATCGACCTGACGCCGCTCCTGCATATCCCTGAAGTGCCGCATGGCGCATCCCGGCACAACGTGCAGCGGCAGAACCACGGGCTCGAAGAGACGCTCGACATGCGGAGCCTGCTGCCGGCAGCGGCGCCGGCGCTCGAGCGCGGCGAGCGGGTGGAAGCCTCGTTCCAGGTCGGCAATACGAACCGCGTCATCGGCACGATTCTGGGCAGCGAGGTTACCCGCCGCTACGGAGCCAAGGGACTGCCGGAAGACACGATCAGCCTTCGCTTCACCGGCTCTGCCGGCCAGAGCTTCGGCGCGTTCGTGCCGAAGGGCATTACGCTTACGCTTGAAGGGGATTCCAACGACTACGTCGGCAAGGGCCTCTCCGGCGGCAAGATCATCGTCGCTCCGTCGCCGAAGGCGACCTTCAAGGCGGAGGACAACGTCATTATCGGCAACACCGCCTTCTACGGCGCTACCGGCGGCGAAGCTTATATCCGCGGCATTGCCGGAGAGCGCTTCGCGGTGCGGAACAGCGGCGTGAAGGTCGTAGTCGAGGGTACAGGCGACCACGGATGCGAATACATGACAGGCGGACGCGTCGTCGTGCTGGGGGGCACGGGACGGAACTTCGCGGCCGGCATGTCGGGCGGCGTGGCGTATGTGCTCGATGAGCAGCGCACCTTCTACAAGCAAGTGAACCTGGAGATGGTCCTGCTGGAGAGAGTCGAGGCCGAGGAAGACATCGCGGAGCTGCGCTCCCTGATCGAAGCCCATGTCTCGAACACCGGCAGCGCCGTAGGCGAGCGCCTGCTCGCGGACTGGGAGCAGTCTCTGGACAGCTTCGTCCGCGTCATTCCCAAGGACTACAAGCGCATGCTGGAGCAGATCCGCAAAGCGGAAGAGGAGGACGGCCTGGAGGGCGAGCATGCTCTTCTGGCAGCTTTTGAAGCCAATATGCGCGAGCTCGCCCGTGTAGGCGGCAACTGATCCGAAGCAAATAGCAAGAACCGGCATCCTCCAATAGGAGGATGCCGGTTCTTTTTTTATCCTTTTTTTTGCAGGTTATGATACCTATTGTAACTATACATGATGTAACGCTCATATGTATCATTCAGGCCTATAGGGCTCTTTCAGCTGGGGGGCGGGGCTGTTTGGACAGGCTGGCAAGAAGGGCCGACAGGCGCGGGAGAATTTGCTACTTTTTCTTCTCCTCTTGCGACGTGGGGGCGGAATGGTCCTTGAAGATGCGCTGAATGGCGAGTTCGCTGTCGATACCGAGCTGTTCCAGAATGAACCTGACATCCAGCTCTACCCGAGGAGGTAGCTTATTGCCGTCTTGATGATTGGTTACCATATTGTTCAACCCACTCCCATTTCTCTCATTTATTATCTCTACTTGGGAACATAGTAGATAGTATAAATGACGCATGACGCAAAAGCTGTCGGAATCTGAAGGACAAGTTTGGATAATTTTGGTTGATTATTGTCGAAACAGGGACCTTAGGGTCATGGAATTGTCGCTACTTTAATCCTAGCGCAGCGGACAACCGGGTACATTAAAAAAATAAACCCGCCTGAATACAGGCGGGTTTCAGCATATTAGCGGGCATTATTACCTCATGGAGCGTTCGGCGCGGATAAAGGCGATGAATCTCTTCGCTTCTTCAGCCGTCAGCTTGCGGCCGTCGATGGAAAAGGCGAACTTCTCCATCATTTCCTGATCGGACAGCTCCAGGCTGGAGACAAATTCTCCAACCCCCGCATCGAGAACGGCAGCGGGATTGTCGGTTCTTCCGACCAGATAGTCGATGGACACATGGTATAAATCCGCAAATTTCGCCAGCGTATCGGTATCCGGCTCCCGCCGGTTTTTTTCATAATGAGACAAGGCCGCGCGGGAAATTCCGAGCGTTACAGAGGTCTGTTCCTGAGTCCAGCCTCGTTCTTCTCTTAGTCTCGCGATCCGAGTTCCAATGTCCATTAGGTACCTCCTAGATCTCTATATAACCCAGTTTAATACGGAAATGAGCGTTATGGATGATTTGCTACGAATAGTCGCATTTTTCAAATCCGGGATGTAAAATCGCTTGACATGTTACGAATTGTATCGTAAAGTTGGAGATGTTAAAGATACATTCTGTATCATATATATGCCATGATTCCCGATTCAAAGCTCCTTTATTCTTGCTGGCCAGCAGCATTTTGTCGGAGGTGAAGGATGGTCGTCCGTCGTAATTTGGAGCCCGGATCTGACAGATTAAGTCAGGCGCGCATGGGCCGCAAGCTTCTTGGGGATATCCGCATCTCCGAAGTTCGGGGAAAGGCGGTTCAATCCCGATCGCGCAAAGTCTTGTTACATACTATGAGCCCGGATCGGATGGAATTCTCCACCACGCTGCTGTTCCCCGTCCAGAACGGCTACCGGCTTACCCTCACCCTCATGCTCAACCGGCGCATGCATCTCATCACCGGCACGGTCGGGTCCAGAGCCAAGTCCGGCAATCTGTACCATTACGAGCTGGACATAACCGGCCGATCGGTCAGCCGGCTCGAATGGATCCGTGAATTGAACGATTGGCTGCTGAGCGGCCAGCCGGCCCGGCATCCTTATAAAGTCCACTATATTTATCGGAAGTGAACCATTTCTATATGACGGAGGCTCGACAACGTGGAACTTAAAGAATACTTGACTATCATGGGCAAGCGCAAGTGGCTCATCACCGCCATCGTCCTTATCGCCTGCCTGGCGACAGGATTCAAAAGCTTTTTCTATACAACTCCGGTCTATTCCGCATCAGCCAAGCTGATCGTCAATCAGGCATTCGAATACCAGGGAATGTCGATGCTGGATCTCAGCACGATGCAGACGAACATCACCGTCATCAACTCCTACAAGGAAATCATTCAATCCGCGGCCATACTCGACAAAGTCGTGGAAAAGTACCCCGATCTCAAGATGTCGGCAGATGAACTGAGAGGCGGGCTCGGCGTAGGCTCCTCGGCGGAATCGCAAATCATGGATCTTTCCTTCACCGGCACCTCTTATCCTCAGGCGGCCAAGGCCGTCAATGCCATCGCCCAAACCTTCAAAGAAACGAATCCCTCCATCATGAAAGTCGACAACGTGAACATTCTCAACAAGGCGAATCCGGATGCGGCCGCCATGAGCATCAACACCAGCCCGATCGTGCTGATCTTCATCAGCTTTGTCGTCTCGTTCATGCTCTCGGTCGGACTTGTCTTCCTGATTCATTACCTGGACGACACGATCAAGACGGAGAAGGATGTAGAGGCTCAGCTCGAGCTGCCGATGCTGACTCAGATTACGAAGATCGACAAGTACGGCTCGAAGTCCCGCAAGCCGTCTTCAACCAAGCCAAGTCCGGTCAAGGAGGGCTCCTATGCCACGCTCAACCAGTGAATCCAGCCTCATCACCTATTACGAGCCGAAATCTCCGATCTCGGAAGCCTACCGCACGTTGCGCACGAACATCCAGTTCTCTTCCTTCGATGAACCGATCCAGGTCATCATGGTCGCTTCGGCCAATCCCGGCGAGGGCAAGAGCACGACGGCTTCCAACCTCGCGGTCACTTATGCCCAAGAAGGCAAAAAGACGCTGCTGATCGACGCCGATCTTCGCAAGCCATCGGTGTTCCAGGTTTTCTCGGTATCCAACCGGGTCGGATTGTCGACGGTCGTGTCCGGCCAATGCCGCTGGGCCGATGCCATCCAGGATACCCATGTCGAGCAGCTCGATGTGCTGCCATCGGGACCGATTCCTCCCAACCCATCCGAGCTGCTGGCCTCCCATAGCATGAAGTCTCTTCTGCAGGAGCTGCAGGCTCAATACGACATCATCATCTTTGATACGCCGCCCGTGCTCGCCGTGACGGATTCGCTCATTATCTCCTCTCTCTGCCAAGCGTCATCCTCGTCGTCCAAGCCGGCAAGGTCAAGAGCGAGCTTGTCCACAAAGCCAAAAGCAACCTGGAGCATGTGCAGGCCCGGATTCTCGGTGTCGTCCTCAACAACATGAAGAGCCGGAAGGGCGACAAGTACACCTATTACTACTACGGAACCAAAGAAGCGAAGTAGCGCCTATTCCCTCCAATTCCAACTTTCAGGTAAGGCCTGCTGCACCTTTATCACTGCAGGCACTCGGCCGTGCTGTGGGCTCATGAGTGGGCCTTAGACGTGAATCGTCGATGGTACGGTGTGAGGAGGGGTTGAATGCCCCGGTTTTACTAACGAAATGGCAGAAAAACGGGTTATGTTTCCGCTTTCAACGAAAACATGATTCGTTTTTTTGGCATTTTCCCAAGGATAGGACTGGAAGAACCAGAGAGAAAAAGGATAAGGATAGGTGACGGTATGAAAAAAGTTCGAAAAGCGATTATTCCGGCTGCGGGGCTGGGGACCCGGTTCCTGCCCGCGACCAAGGCGATGCCGAAGGAAATGCTGCCGATCGTCGACAAGCCGACCATCCAGTACATTGTGGAAGAAGCGGTGCAATCCGGCATCGAGGACATCATCATCGTTACAGGCAAGGGCAAGAGAGCGATTGAAGACCACTTCGACATCGCCTTCGAGCTGGAGCACAGCCTGATGGAGAAGGGGAAGCTCGGCCTGCTCAGCGAGGTGCAGAAGTCTTCCAACGTGGATATTCATTACATAAGGCAAAAAGAAGCGAAGGGGCTCGGCCATGCCGTCTGGTGCGCCCGCAATTTCATCGGCAACGAGCCGTTCGCCGTCCTGCTCGGCGACGACATCGTACAGGGAGAAATTCCCTGCACGAGGCAGCTGATGCAGCAATACGAAGAAACCGGCCGCTCGGTCATCGGCGTCCAGACCGTGGGCATCGATCAGACGGATCGGTACGGCATCGTGGATCCGCTCGAAACGATGGGCCGCCTCGTTCAAGTCAAGAGATTCGTGGAGAAGCCGGCGCGAGGGCAAGCCCCTTCCAATCTGGCGATCATGGGTCGCTACGTATTCACGCCGGAGATCTTCGATTATCTTGGCGAACACAACATCGGAGCCGGCGGAGAGATCCAGCTGACCGATGCGATTCAGAAGCTGAACGAGTCTCAGGCGTATACGCCTACGACTTTGACGGGAAACGGTATGACGTCGGAGAGAAGCTCGGGTTTATCCTGACGACGATCGACTTCGCGCTGCGCAATGATGAGCTGAAGCATCCGCTGCTGACCGCCCTTGAAGAGCTCATTGAAGAGTACTCCAATACAACCAATTCTATCAAGCTGGGGTGATCGAAGATGAGTTTGAACCCGAACCGCAAGGAAGCGGAAGCTGTCCTGGAATCGAGCGCCTACTACTCCTCCTACGCAGCGGAAAACAAAAGGAATTTGACGGGTTATCTGATGATGAAGCGTGCGATGGACATCGTGGCCGCTTCGATTGGCTTGATTTTTCTTATGCCGGTCTTTCTTCTGCTCGCCATCGCGATCAAGATCGAGGACCCCAAGGGCCCGGTGTTCTTCTCCCAGAAGCGGGTCGGCAAGGGAGAGCGGCCGTTCCATATGTATAAATTCCGTTCGATGGTATCCAATGCGGAGGAGCTGCTGGCTGATCTGCTGGAGAAGAACGAAATTCAAGGCGCCATGTTCAAGATGAAGGATGATCCGCGAATTACGAGGATCGGGAAATTTATCCGGAAGACCAGCATCGATGAACTTCCGCAACTGTGGAATGTCGTGCGCGGGGATATGTCGCTCGTCGGACCGCGGCCGCCTCTTCCAAGGGAAGTTGCCGAGTATACGGCTTATGACAAGCAGCGGCTGAAGGTTACGCCTGGCTGCACGGGATTGTGGCAGGTGAGCGGTCGGAATAGTTTGAGTTTCAGCGAGATGGTGGAGTTGGATATTCAGTATATTCAAAATAGAAATATTCTATTTGATACTTCTATAGTAATAAAAACTATAAAGCTTCTCTTAGGATCTAAAAATGCCTACTGAAAATGAGATGATACATAATGGAAAAATTATCTATAGCTGTCGCGCATAGTCTATATCCTCCTACAATAATTGGGGGAGCAGAGATATCTACCCAGATTTTGGCTGAAACATTAAATAAAAATTATGCTGTAAAGGTCCTGACAGTCGGAGATCATAATAATGAATGTGTTCGTTATGATGTATTTAATGGAATCGATGTAGTTAAGCTACCGTACTCTAATATCTATTGGTATGGTGATACCCAGATCCGAAAAAATACAGTCAACAAGATAAGATGGAGAATAAACGATATTTATAATCGGCAGCAATACTTCTTCGCAAGGCAAGTGTTGAAAGAAAATGAAATTAAATTATTGCATACTCAAAACTTGCCGGGTCTAAGTCTTTCACTGTGGAAGGCCGCTCGAGATTTGAAAATCCCAATTGTACATACACTAAGGGACTTTTCATTGATTGACCCCATAAATATAAAACTCTACGCATGGTTTTATAAACATCTAGCCAAACAATTTAGTCTTTTTGTAGATTCAATTGTTGGTATTTCCAATGATGTTCTTGATACCCATATTCATCAAGGTTATTTTAAGAATTCAAAGCGATATATAGTTAAAAATGTGGTCGAATCAAGCGAGGCTACTCGGCGTTTATTTGGCAATAAACTTTTGAGAAATCAGTCTAATCCCAGCTTAGTCATAGGTTATTTTGGACAGATTAGTAGCATTAAAGGGATAGAATATCTCATACAGGCCGTTAAAGAGACTGACTTCTCAATAGTATCTGAATTGAGGATTTTCGGCGAAGGTCCTATGCTTGAACATTTAAAAGAAATAGCTCGTGAGGACAGTCGTATTATTTTTTTTGGGAAGCTGGATAGGCAGCGGGTTTTAATTGAAATGTCAAAGGTAGATATTACTTTTTTACCTTCTATTTGGAAGGAACCTTTTGGAAGGGTCATAATTGAATCGTATATGGTTGGAACTCCAGTTTTTGCTTCCAATATCGGAGGTATTCCCGAAGTGATATATAGTCCTGATGTTTACTGTTTCGAACCTAAAGATGTAAAAGGCATTAAAGATAGAATCAATTTTTACTATTCTAAAAATAGTGAACAGAGACGTGCACTTTCAATTGAGGTAAATAAGTATAGTGAAAATTTTAGTACGGGTATGTTATTGGAGAAACATACTGAAATTTACAGTGAGATACTAAATGCTTGATAGGAGTTCTTATATGTCCAAACAAACCATTATTATAAATGGAAGGTTTTTAGAACAAAAAATAACCGGAGTTCAAAGAGTTGCTTATGAATTTGTTAAGTCACTCGATTTGCTTCTTCATGAGAGTGGCTCGCTTAATCAATTTGAATTTATCGTCTTTTGTCCTAAAGGAAGTTCAAAAAATATAGCTTTGAATAGAATTTCTGTTGTTGAAATTGGTGCATTTAACGGACATTTGTGGGAGCAGGTCACTCTTCCAATGCGTAGCTTTGGAAAAACAGTCATAAATCTTTGCGGACCAGCTCCAATTATTAAAAAGAAACAAATTGTTACAATTCACGACGCAGCTATTTTCGCGAATTCAGAAAACTTCTCATTCCCCTTTAAAATTTGGTATAAAATAATGTTTTTCTTCTTTAGAATCCTATCTCTAAAAATAATTACTGTTTCTAACTTTTCTAAGTCTGAACTTGTTAAATATTGCAACTTTAAACAGGAAAAAGTGAAGACTATCCATTTGGGGGTGGATCATTTCTCCTCTTCTATTAATCCAATTAATGAAATTTCGCTTCTTCAAAGATTCCAAATTGAAAAAGAACAGTATGTTCTGGCAGTGAGTAGTATGGCCCCAAATAAAAACTTTAAATCAGTCATCAAAGCTATGGAAGAATTGAAGGTCACTAATTATAAGTGCATCATTGTTGGAGGAAACTTTTCAAAAGTCTTCAATAAGGGCACAAATAATAATGATATGAACAACCAGAATATTAGGTACCTGGGTTATGTAACTGATGAGGAACTTAGCATTTTGTACAAAAATGCAGCTTGTTTTATTTATCCTTCGTTTTATGAAGGATTTGGATTGCCGCCAGTTGAGGCTATGTCTTGCGGTTGCCCGGTAATTGTCTCTAATGCAGCATCACTACCAGAGGTATGTGGGGAAGAAGCCATATACTGTAATCCATATGACTATATGGACATATCAGAAAAGATTGAACAATTACTCGTAAACCCAGAACTGAGAACAAAACTTTCTATGAATGGAATTCAACGTTCCAAAAACTACCGATGGAGATCTTTTGCCAGAGGACTATGTTCAGAATTGTCTGATCTAAAGTAGAAAAGTGGTGATAAAAATTAAGAACAAAAATTTTATATGTGTGCGAATCCATTGGCGGCGGTGTAAGGAAACATTTACTAGATGTACTCAATTTTATAAATCATACCAAATATGAAATTGTTGTTGCACATAGTCTGAACCGGACGGATCAAGTCTTTTTAGATGAAATGGAAGGGTTAAAAGAAAAGGGAGTACGATTCCTTTCTTTGCCCTATCTTGTAAGAGAAATATCACCATACAAAGATGTAAAGTCATTACTGACAATGATACAACTTATTAAGGAATTCAAGCCAGATATCGTTCATTGCCATAGTTCAAAAGGTGGTGGGATAGGAAGAATTGCTTCATACTTTTGTAGAACAAATAAAATTATTTATACGCCTCATGCATATATGTTTCAAAAT
>NZ_CBRA020000182.1:0-12728 GCF_000469945.2 Paenibacillus sp. P22
GACGCCGAGCATGAAGCGAGGTAGGTCGCGCCCGCATCTCCCATGAACACCTTGGCCGGTGGACGGTTGAAGACGAGATAGCCGGCCGAGATGCCGACGGTGATGACGGCCATCATGGCGGAGCCCTGCTGGCTCATGACGAGCGCGACGACGAGCAGCGTGCCCGCCGAGATCGCGGACAGTCCGCCGGCGAGGCCGTCCATGCCGTCCGAGAAGTTGATGACCGTGGTCACGCCGAATATCCAGAGAACCGTGAATAGGAACGAGAGCCACTCCGGCAGCGAGACGTAGGAGCCGGTAAACGGATTTTCGAAGCCCGCGAATACGATGCCCGAAGCGTAGACGAGCACGGCTGCGGACAGCTGGACCGCCATCTTGGGCAGCGCAGGGAACTCTTTGCCATGCGTCTTGTACCAATCGTCCACGAGGCCGATCAGCAGGATGAGCAGCCCTCCCCCGAGAATGGCAAGCGACTGCGTCCACGTATCGCGGACAAAAATCAAGTAGACGGCGGTGAACCCGGCGAAGATGGCAATTCCGGCCGTCAGCGGAATCGGCTCCCGATGTATTTTGCGCTCGCTGTCCGCGCGAGGCTTATCCACGAAGCCGATTCTCAGGGCGGCTCTGCGCAGCGGCGGAATCAAGGCGACGACAATAATGAACGATAGCAGAAAAGCGATCACGTACTTCATAACCCACTCCCTTCCAAGTTTGTCCATTCGATTTTATCTGGGTAAAAATGGCACTGTCAACGACAACATCTCCCAGCAGCTCTTCTTAAGGGACCTGCTTCGACAACCTTCGGGACAGGCAGAGGAAACGGCGCTCCCGGCTGGAGCGGACAAGAAGGGGCTGCTGGGCTTGCCGAGGCTGACGCCACGAAAGAGAATCTTTCCGCAAACAGGCTCATTGCCCACTGTAACCGACGTGCATGAACGCCCGATGAACGTCAAATGAACGCTTCCTGAACCTTTCTGCTTGCCGGGCCGGACGCGGGTATGTCGGAGGCAGCCTGGCCGCATTGCAGACGGAAGATCGGACTTGCAAACGCTATGTTGGACCTGCAGAAGGACGATCGGACTTGCAAACACGCTATGCCGGACTTGCAGACGGACGATCGGACTTGCAAACACGCTATGCCGGACTTGCAGACGGACGATCGGACTTGCAAAGCAAAGCCATGCACAAAAAAGCTCCTCCCTCCCGGACGGTCCGGAATAAGAAAGGAGCTTTCACGGGCTTGCTTTTCTGCGGCATCCTTGCTTTCCTCGGCAGCCTTGCTTTTCCGCAGCGTCTTGCTTTTGCTGAGGGAGCCGCAGCTTCAGCCTATTTGCCGGCTTGCAGCGCCTTCATCGCGATGTCGGAGCGGAGCTGCATGCCCTCGAAGGAAACGGCAGCTGCCGCCTCGTAGGCTCGGGAGCGGGCTTCCGCGATATCGCGGCCGCGGCCGACGATGCCGAGCACACGGCCGCCGCTCGTGACGGTCTCGCCGTCCTGCAGCGCCGTACCGGCGTGGAAGACGAGCGCGCCGGCGGCTTTGGCTTCCTCGAGGCCGGAGATGGCGCGGCCCTTCGGATACGTGCCGGGATAACCCTCCGATGCGGCAATGACGCATACGGCCGCCTCGTCGCTCCATGAAATCTCGATCTGGTCCAGAGTGCCGTCCATGGCGGCGAGCACGATGTCGAGCAGATCCGTCTGCAGCCTGGGCAGCACGACCTGGGTTTCGGGATCGCCCATGCGCGCGTTGAACTCGACCGTCTTCACTCCCTCGGGCGTCAGCATAAGACCGGCGAACAGGACGCCGCGGAACGGGCGGCCTTCGCTGACCATCGCCCGGGCCGTCGGCTCGATGATCGTGCGGAGAGCCTCCTCGACAAGAGCCGGATCCACATGCGGCAGCGGTGAATAAGTGCCCATCCCGCCCGTATTGGGACCGAGATCGCCGTCAAAGACCGGCTTGTGGTCCTGAGCCGGCACCATCGCGCGCACCGTTTCGCCATCCACGAAGGCAAGGATGCTCATCTCCTGTCCGGTCATGAACTCCTCGATGACGACCTGGCTGCCGGAGGCGCCGAACACGCCGCCCAGCATCATGCCCCGGAGCGCTTCCTCCGCTTCCTCCAGCGTCGAGGCCACGGTCACGCCCTTGCCCGCGGCGAGGCCGTCCGCCTTCACGACAACCGGAAGCGGCTGCTGCCTCAAGTAGGCGAGAGCCTGCTCGAAGTCCGTGAAGCATTCATACCGGGCGGTCGGAATGTTGTATTTGCGCAGCAGATTTTTCATGAAAATTTTGCTGCCTTCGATTTCAGCCGCTTTTTTATCCGGACCGAACGCCGGAATGCCCGCCGCCTCGAATACGTCTACGATGCCGGCCGCAAGCGGATCGTCGGGACCGACGAACACCAGGTCGACGGCCGCCTCCTTGGCGAAGTCCGCAAGCTCCGCAAACTTGTCGACCGCGATCGGCACGCACTCGGCGACTTCCGCAATGCCCGCGTTGCCCGGAGCGCAGTACAGCTTTTCCACTTTGGCGCTCTTCGCGAGCGACCAAGCGATGGCATGCTCGCGGCCGCCGCCGCCGATGATCAGAATGCGCATATTCATGCCCCCTGTAGATGAAATAGAGTTTATCCTACTGCATGAAGCCTCCGCCTCCCCGTTGCCCAAGCCGGAGGCCTCCTCGCGAAAAGGCGAGCTTATAAAACGAGAGGCGCCCTCAAGCGCCTCTCGCTGTCATTCATTCCGGCAGCACCTGGCGCCAGCCAGGGCCGGGGGCCGATGGAGGCTTTTCTCCTGAAGCTCTCCTCAGTGCTTGAAATGGCGAACGCCGGTAAACACCATCGCGATGCCGTGCTCGTTGGCCGCCTTGATGGACTCTTCGTCCTTGATGGAGCCGCCAGGCTGGATGATCGCCGTAATGCCGGCCGCAGCGGCCAGCTCGACGGTGTCGCCCATCGGGAAGAACGCGTCGGAGGCAAGCACCGCCCCCTTCGCCTGTTCGCCCGCTTGCTCCACGGCGATGCGCGCCGCGCCGACGCGGTTCATCTGGCCGGCGCCGACGCCGACCGTCATGTCGTCCTTCGCCAGCAGAATCGCGTTGGACTTCACATGCTTGACGACCTTCCAGCCGAAGAGCAGCTGCTTCAGCTCTTCCTCGGTCGGCCGGCGCTCGGTCACGATCTTGAGATCGGCCTCCCCGATGCTGTGCACGTCGCTTTCCTGCACGACCATGCCGCCGGCGACGCTCGTGACGACCCAATCGCTCTTGCGCTGCGACGCCGCCGGAAGCTCGCCGGTTTTCAGCAGGCGGATGTTTTTCTTGCGGGAGAGAATTTCCAGCGCTTCCGGCGTGAAGTCCGGCGCCAGGATGATCTCCAGGAAGATTTCCGACAGCAGCGCCGCCGTATCGGCGCCGATCGTCCGGTTCGCTGCGACGATGCCGCCGAAGATCGAGGTCGGGTCGGCCGCGTAGGCTTTTTGATACGCCTGATGGATATCGCGGCCGACGCCGACTCCGCAAGGATTCATATGCTTGATCGCCACGACCGCCGGCTCGTCGAATTCCTTGACGATGGCGAGCGCCGCGTTCGCGTCGTTGATGTTGTTGTAGCTGAGCTCCTTGCCGTGGATCTGCTCGGCCGTCGTGACGTTGCCTTCCTCGGCCAAAGGCTTCCGGTAGAAGGCCGCGCGCTGATGCGGATTTTCGCCGTAGCGCAGATCCTGCACCTTCTCGTAGGTGACCGTGTAGCGCTCCGGCAGCGGCTCGCCGCCGAGCTTGGAGAGGTAATCGCCGATCAGGGCGTCGTAGGCGCCGGTATGGCGGAACACCTTGGCCGCGAGGCGCTTGCGCGTCTCCAGCTTCGTGTCGCCTTCCGCCTTGATTTCCTCCAGCACGGAAGCGTAATCGGCGGCATCGACGACGACGGTGACGAAGGCATGGTTTTTGGCCGCGGAGCGGAGCATCGTCGGACCGCCGATGTCGATGTTCTCGATCGCATCCTCATAGGTGACATCCGGCTTCGCGATCGTAGCGGCGAACGGATACAGGTTCACGACGACGAGATCGATATAGTCCAGCCCGAGCTCCTGGATCGCCTTGCGGTGCTCCTCATTGTCGCGCACGGCAAGCAGGCCGCTGTGAACGGCGGGATGGAGCGTCTTGACGCGTCCGTCCATGATTTCCGGGAAGCCCGTCACGTCGGAGATGCCGATGACCGGGACGCCTTCCTTCTCGAGGAGGCCGTGGGTGCCCCCTGTGGAAATGATCTGTACGCCCCGAGCCGCAAGCTCGCGGGCAAATTCGACGATGCCGGTCTTGTCCGATACGCTGATTAACGCCCTGCGGATAGCCAATTTGTCCCCTCCTGATCGGTTGTATGAATAGGTGAAAAAGATGAATGCGAATGATTGCGCGGGAAAATCCCGTTCGATGCGGGTCAAGGATGAGATTGACATCCAGAAGGATAGGCGGGATGGATTATTTATCTTCCGAATCGTTCTCCGGCATGATGCTGTCCGGGAGCCGGACCCGGCGGCCCTCCAGCGCGATGAGGCCTGCGGCGAACTGCCTCACGACCCAAGGGTAGAGGACGTTTTCCGCCGCATGCATGCGCTCCGCGAGGGAAGCCTCCGTCTCGTCCTCGCCGATCTCGATCGCGCGCTGGGCGATGATCGGACCGCTGTCGAGGCCTCCGTCGACGAAATGCACGGTCACTCCGGTAATCTTGGAGCCATGCTCCAGCGCCTGGCGGATCGCATGCATGCCCGGAAATGCCGGAAGCAGCGAAGGATGGATATTGATCATCTTTCCTTCGAACGCTTCGACCAGGACAGGCGTCAATATGCGCATATAGCCCGCCAGCACGACGAGGCCGATGCCCCTCCCGCGCAGCTCGGCCAAAATCTCGCGCTCGTACTCTTCCCGGGAGGAATAGTCCTTGGGGTTGAACGTCCAGGCATCGATGCCTGCCGCCTGCGCCTTGGCGACGACGGGAGCCGCCGGCCGGTCGCACACGAGCAGCTCCACCGACGCGCCGGCCAGACGGCCGGCGGATGCGGCCGCGGCCAGCGCCGCGAAGTTGGTGCCTTCGCCGGATGCGAATACCGCTATGCGCAGTGGCGCCATCAGACGTCGGCTCCGCGGAACGCGACGATGCGGCTGCCCTCCGTGACCGTGCCGATGCGGAATGCCTGCTCGCCCAGCTCATTCGCCGCGGCAACGGCCGCCTCCGCCTGATCGGCAGGCACGACAACGACGAGGCCGATGCCCATATTGAACGTCGTGAACATATCGCGATGCGTGATGGCGCCTTTTTGCTGCATGAGCGAGAAAATCGGCTGGATCGGCCAGCTGCCGTACTGTATCTCCACGTTCACGCCTTCCGGCAGCACGCGCGGGATGTTCTCGATGAAGCCGCCGCCGGTAATATGGGCCATGCCCTTCACCTCGACGCGCTTGATCAGCTCCAGCGCGGACTTGACGTAGATCTTCGTCGGCTCGATCAGGACGTCGCCCAGCTTCTTGCCGCCGAGCTCCTGGAGCTCGTCCTGCAGGCCGTAGCCCGCCTGCTCCAGCAGCAGCCGGCGCACGAGCGAGTATCCGTTGCTGTGGATGCCGCTCGAGGCCAGGCCGATGACAGCGTCTCCCGGCGCGATCGACGTGCCGTCGATGATCTTCTTGCGGTCGACGACGCCGACGGTGAAGCCGCCGATATCGTATTCCTCCGGGGTGTACATGCCCGGCATCTCGGCCGTCTCGCCCCCGATCAGGGCGCAGCCTGCCTGCACGCAGCCTTCGGCGATGCCGGCGACGATCGCCTCGATCTTGGACGGCTCCACCTTGCCCGTCGCCAGGTAATCGAGGAAGAACAGCGGCTCGGCGCCCTGCACGATGATGTCGTTGACGCACATGGCGACGGCGTCGATGCCGATCGTGTCATGCTTGTCCATGGCAAAAGCGAGCATCAGCTTCGTGCCGACGCCGTCGGTGCCGGAGACGAGCACCGGCTCCTCGTACTTGTCCTTGTCGAGGCCGAACATGCCTCCGAAGCCGCCCAGGCCGCCCAGCACCTCGGGGCGGAGCGTTCTTTTCACATGCTTCTTCATCCGTTCGACCGCTTCGTTGCCCGCCGCGATGTCGACTCCGGCCTGCTTGTATGCCTCTGCCACTGAACGTTCACTCCTTTGGTATGAAAAACATGGACTGGCTGAAAGTTCAAATGCTGGCTCCGCCTAATGCAAGTTCAAATGCTGGCTCCGCCCAACCGCTCGATCCTCCGATCGCCGTTGAAGCCGGCTGGCCTGGATGTACGATTGCAAGGAAGCCATCCGTCTTCAAATGCGAACGCTGAAGCTTCTCCGGATTCGAGCGGTCAGGCTGCGCCGGCCTTGAATGCCAACGCCGCCTCGTTGGAAGAGCCATAGCTCGCCAACGAGCGGCGATGCCGTCGTCACCACGCTTATTTAGGGATGATTCCGCCCTCGCGCATTCGCGCTCGAGGGCGGCAAGTCCGACTTGCAGGCCCTGCGCTGGCGGGCCTGGAAGGCCGGGCGGATGAAACCGCCGGCAAGAGCATGCCTGTGCGGCGGAGCGCCGCTCCAGGCACACAATCGATGCCGCTCGCCATTTGCACAGGCGAGCGGCTGCTCCAGACAGCCGCGGCTGATCCTTGGCACATCTGGCTGCTTAGCCAGCCGGCTGCCGGGCAGCTCGAAGCCTGTCTCAGCGGCGCCGCTGAAGCCGCCAGTTCTGGAACTCGCGAGATGTCGAGCGGCGCTGCCATTGCCGCCAGTTCTGGACTCGCGCGATATAGAGCGGCGCGAAGCCTTTGAGGCGGCACTGCAGCGGCTCCCTCGGCGAAGCTGCCGAGATGCAGATTGGAGCGTTTGCTTTTGGCTGCGCCAGCGAGCTGCGAGGCCGGGCTCCCCCCTCCCCTTTCCTCGGCTGGAGGGAAGGGGAGCTAGGCTGGGCGGTCAGGCTGGGGGAAGCGGAGAAGGCGGATGGATTCCGGAGAAGCGTCCGCGTTCGCCTTTGAAGCCGGATTCCTACCTTGACTAAACTTCAATCGAGGAATCCGGGTTCAACAGCGATCGGAGGAACCGTCCGCTTTCGCAGCGGCGGCTCTCCCACCGCCACCCAACGTTCTCTGTCCGCCAGCTCCAACAGCGATCGGAGGAACCGTCCGCTTTCGCAGCGGCAACTCTCCCATCCATCTCTAAAGCCCATGCCCATCCTAGCAGCTGCAGCTCTTGTCCGAGCTCTCGTCGATTGGAGTCGGGTACTCGTTGGTGAAGCAGGCGAGGCACAGCCCGCCGCCCTTGGAGTCGCCCGGCACGGAAGCCGCCTCGATCAAGCCTTCGGCGCTGAGGAAATACAGCGAATCGGCGTTGATCGCCTGGCGGATCTCCTCCACCGTCTTGGACGAGGCGATCAGCTCGCGCCGGTCCGGCGTGTCGATGCCGTAATAGCAAGGGTTGGCGAACGGCGGAGAGCTGATCCGCACATGCACTTCCTTGGCGCCGGCCTCGCGGAGCATGTTGACGATCCGCAGGGAAGTCGTGCCGCGGACGATGGAGTCGTCGATCATGACGACGCGCTTGCCCTCGACGATTTTGCGGACGGCGGACAGCTTCATCTTGACGCCCTTCTCGCGCAGCTCCTGGGACGGCTGGATGAACGTGCGGCCGGTGTATTTATTTTTGATGAGGCCCATCTCATACGGAATGCCCGTCTGCTCCGCGTAGCCGATGGCGGCGGAAATGCTGGAGTCCGGCACGCCCGTGACGATGTCGGCGTCGATGAACGACTCCACCGCGAGGCGGCGGCCCATCTGCTTGCGGGCGGTATGGATGTTGACCTCGTTGATGTCGCTGTCGGGGCGCGCAAAGTAGATGTACTCCATCGCGCAGGATGCCCGGCGCTGCTCCTGCTCGAAGCGGTCGGTACGCATACCGTCCTTGTCGAGGATCAGCAGCTCTCCCGGCTGGACGTCGCGGACGTACGTCGCGCCGATCGTCTCGAAAGCGCAGGTTTCCGAGGCGAAGACATAACCTTCGCCGAGGCGGCCCATGACAAGCGGACGAAGCCCGTTGGGATCCGAGGCGACGAGCAGCAGGTCGTTGGTCATGATCAGGAAGGCGAAGCCGCCGATGATCCGCTGAAGCGCATCCTTGGCCGCTTCGACGAAGTCCTTGGGCGAGCGCGCGATAAGATGCGCGATGACCTCGGTATCGCTGGTCGTCTGGAAGATCGAGCCCTGCGCCTCCAGCTCGCGGCGGATCGACGGCGCGTTGACGATGTTGCCGTTGGTCGCTACGGCGAGGTCCCCGCCGCGGTATTTGAATACGAGCGGCTGGGCGTTGCCGAGCTGGCTGCCCCCGGAGGTGGAATAACGGACATGGCCGATCGCCCGGTCGCCCGGCAGCGAGGCCAGAATGTCCGTCGTGAACACTTCCTTCACAAGACCCATTCCGCGGTGGTAAGCGAAGCTGCCGTCCCGGCTGTCCACGGTGCAGACGCCCGAGCTTTCCTCGCCGCGATGCTGCAGCGCGTGCAGGCCGTAGTAGGCCAGGGACGAAGCATTGGGAGTGTTGAATACTCCGAACACGCCGCATTCTTCCTTCAGCTTGTCGAAAATGTCGTCGCGGCCGATGCCCGCATTGTAATGGGTGTTTTCCCATGTGCGGGTGACGGCTTGGAGTTCCTCGGATTCGGTATCGGAATCGGCAAGGCCGCTTGCGGCTTCGGAATCCATGCGAGGCTCAGGCCGGAAATCGGCGGCGCGGCCGACTCCGGAAGCGGCGATTGAATGCGGCCGAGATCCGGCATAACCCGAACCGTCGCCGCCAACGCTCGAAGGCGCGCCGCTCGAAGGCAGACGGCCTGCAAGCGGCAGCTCCGGCGCCGTACCTGTCAGCGCGATGCCGTCGGAATCCAGCTCGGGAACGGCGGATAAGCCGCCCTCTCCCCAGCGGGAGCCGAGCTGGACCGCTATGCTTACTTCATCAGACATGGAATCGCATCCTTCCAGACTTTCCGGAGACCGCTGACCGAAGCCTGGACGCCCGGCTTGCCGTTCACCTTGATGAGAAGTTCCTCTCCGCCGACGGTGCCGATCTCCGCATGGGGAACGCCGCGCTCCGCGAGCAGCGCCAGCAGAGCAGCCTTGTTGTCCTGCGAGGCGCTCAGCAGGATGCGCGACTGCGATTCGCTGAACAGCGCGTGGTCCGGACGAAGGTCCGTCGCCACGTTCACTTCGGCGCCGAGGCCGCGGCCAAAAGCGGATTCCGCCAGAGCGACAGCCAGGCCGCCCTCCGACAGGTCATGCGCCGAGGCGACGAGACCGCCGCGGATGGCTGTCAGCACGGCGTCGAGCAGCTTTTTCTCCACGGCGAGATCGAGGCCCGGAGGACGTCCTTCCGCTTTGCCTTCCAGCACGTACTGCAGCTCGCTGCCGCCAAGCTCGGCTTTCGTATCCCCGAGCAGGATGACCGCGTCGCCGGCGTTCTTGAATTCCTGCGTCGTAATGTGGCTGAGGTCTTCCACGAGTCCGACCATGCCGATGACCGGCGTCGGATAGATGGCGCCCTTGGCGTTCTCGTTGTACAGGCTGACGTTGCCGCCGATGACCGGCGTCTCCAGCACGCGGCAGGCTTCGCTCATGCCGTCCGCGGATTTCTCCAGCTGCCAGAACACTTCCGGCTTCTCCGGGTTGCCGAAGTTCAGGTTGTCCGTAATCGCCAGCGGCTCGGCGCCGGAGCAGACGATGTTGCGCGCCGCTTCGGCGACCGCGATCGCCCCGCCGACCTCGGGATCGAGGTAGACGTAGCGGCCGTTGCAGTCGGTCGTCATCGCCAGCGCCTTGCGCGTGCCGGGAATCGTCACGACCGCGGCGTCGGAGCCCGGCGGTACCGCCGTGCTGGTGCGGACCATATGGTCGTACTGCTTGTACACCCATTCCTTGCTGGCAACCGTCGGGGAGGCGAGAACCTTTTCCAGGGCAGCATTGAGGTCGGCGACTTCGCCATAGGCAGCCGTGTCCACGCCCCCGTTCGCCGCATAATAAGCCGGCTCCTTGGATGGCTTGTCATACACTGGGCATTCGTCGACAAGCGCGGTAACCGGCATGTCGGCGACTTCCTCGCCCTGATGGAACAGCCTCAGGCGGCCGTCGTCGGTCACCTTGCCGACCTTGGCGCAGATGACGCCCCAGCGGTCAAAGATCTCGCGCGCCTGAGCTTCGTTCTCCGGCGTGACGACAAACAGCATGCGCTCCTGCGACTCCGACAGCATCATCTCGTAAGGCGTCATGCCTTCCTCGCGCTGCGGCACCTCGTCGAGGTACAGCTCGAGGCCGTTGCCGGCCTTGGACGCCATCTCGGCGCTGGAGCAGGTGAGGCCGGCCGCGCCCATGTCCTGAATGCCGAGCACGATGCCGGAATTGATCAGCTCAAGCGTCGCTTCCATGACGAGCTTCTCCATGAACGGATCGCCGACCTGGACGGCGGTGCGCTTCTCTTCGGATTCTTCCGACAATTCGACGGAAGCGAAGGTCGCGCCGTGAATGCCGTCGCGGCCCGTGGCGGGACCGACGTAGAACACCGGATTGCCGACGCCCTTGGCGACGCCGCGCTGGATTTTATCATGGTCGATGAGGCCGACGCACATCGCGTTGACGAGCGGATTGCCCTCGTAGCTCTCGTCGAACATCACCTCGCCCGCGACGGTCGGGATGCCGATGCAGTTGCCGTAGCCGGCGATGCCGCTGACGACATGCTCGAACAGATACTTCACGCGGTCATTTTCCAGCTTGCCGAAGCGGAGGCTGTTCAGCAGCGCCACCGGGCGCGCGCCCATGGAGAAGATGTCGCGGATGATGCCGCCGACGCCGGTCGCGGCGCCCTGGTAAGGCTCGACTGCGGACGGATGGTTATGCGACTCGATTTTGAACACGACCGCCTGGTTGTCCCCGATATCCACGATGCCCGCGCCTTCACCCGGACCCATGAGCACCTTCGGTCCCGTGACCGGGAATTTCTTCAGGATCGGCTTGGAATTCTTGTAGGAGCAGTGCTCCGACCACATGACGCTGAACACGCCGATCTCGGTGTAGTTCGGCAGGCGGCCCATGAAACCGCAGATAAGCTCATACTCATGATCGGTTACGCCGAACTGCTGATAGATCTTCTGCTCGGCAATCTGCTCCGCCGTCGGTTCCTTAGCTGTTAACTGCTGCGTCATGCTGTTCCCTCCATGCGTTCAAAATCGATGTGAACATCCGCTTGCCGTCCTCGGAGCCGAGAATCTGATCTACCGCGCGCTCCGGATGGGGCATCATGCCGACGACGTTGCCGCGCTTGTTGGAGACGCCGGCGATGTCGTAGACGGAGCCGTTCGGATTGCCGCCGTTCGCGTAGCGGAAGACGATCTGGTTGTTCGCCCGGAGGCTCTCAAGCGTCTCGTCGTCGCAGTAGTAGTTGCCTTCGCCATGGGCGATCGGGATGGAAATGACCTCGCCCGGCGCGTATTGGTTTGTGAAAGGAGTCGCCGCGTTGACGACCTCCAGAGGCGACTGGTGGCAAAGGAATTTCAGATCCCGGTTGCGCAGCAGCGCTCCCGGCAGCAGTCCCGCCTCGGTCAGAATCTGGAAGCCGTTGCAGATGCCGAGCACGTATTTGCCCGCTTCGGCCGCCTTGACGACCTCGTTCATAACCGGCGCAAAACGAGCGATCGCGCCGCAGCGCAGGTAATCCCCGTAAGAGAAGCCGCCCGGCACGAGAATCGCGTCGTACGCCGAAAGGTCGGTTGCCGTGTGCCAGACATAATCGACGGACTGCCCGATCGTTTCTTCAACGGCCTTGTAGCAGTCGATGTCGCAGTTGGAGCCCGGAAAAACGATGACCGCAAACTTCATCGGCTCAGCCCTCCAGCTCGAAGCGGTAGTCTTCGACGACAGTGTTCGCCAGCAGCTTCTCGCACATGGCGCGCACGCGCTGCTCCGCTTCGGCGCGGTCTTCGGTATCCAGTGTCAGCTCCAGGTATTTGCCGATGCGCACTTTGTCCACTTCCGCAAAGCCCATGCTGTGAAGCGCTCCCTGCACGGCCGTTCCCTGCGGGTCCAGCACGTTCTGCTTGATCGTCACGTATACCGTTGCTTTCATTATGGCAACTCCTCTTATGGGGGAATGTGATGGGGATGATGTTGAAAAAGTCCGTAGCGCGCTGTGCTGTCTGAAGATTCAGCCGGCAGTTCACCAATTATGCGTCCGAAACCCGCTGTGCGCAGGAGTTCGGACGGGATCGTCCTGGCGGCCGAATAAGACGATTTTTTCGGCTTATTCGGCGCCGGTTTCGTCCTGGCGGCCGAATAAGACGATTTTTTCGGCTTATTCGGCGCCGGTTTCGTCCTGGCGGCCGAATAAGACGATTTTTTCGGCTTATTCGGCGCCGGAATCGTCCTGGCGGCCGAATAAGACGATTTTTTCGGCTTATTCGGCGCCGGTTTCGTCCTGGCGGCCTAATAAGACGATTTTTTCGGCTTATTCGGCGCCGGAATCGTCCTGACGGCCGAATAAGACGATTTTTTCGGCTTATTCGGCGCCGGTTTCGTCCTAGCGGCCGAATAAGACGATTTTTTCGGCTTATTCGGCGCCGGTTTCGTCCTAGCGGCCGAATAAGACGATTTTTTCGGCTTATTCGGCGCCGGTTTCGTCCTGGMGGCCGAATA
>NZ_CBRA020000183.1:0-33504 GCF_000469945.2 Paenibacillus sp. P22
AAACCTTTAACTACGTAGTCCCATTCTTCGATTTCCGAGTTGATCCATAACCTGTTGAACGGGTACGCCAGCCAATCTCATTTCAATCGCTTGCATCTTTATCTCTACCGCATAGCTAACTCTTGTTGCCAACGTAAAAACACCTCCAAGGTTGTCTCCCATATCTGTCGACATGGTTGCATTCTTCTTGAAGGTGTTTTTAATTTGTCTCACGTAACGGGGTCAGTCCCCGGCGCTGACTTGCAGCGCCGGCTTTTTTCTAGGCAAAGGTGCCTTCCTTTATCCACATCCACATTCCGTCTGCTCTCTGCCGGCCTCTCGCGGAACTCGCCGGCCGCATCCGATTCAGCGCTTCAAGCGCTCCAGGAGCGTCCTTGCATCCACGGTACGGCTTCCCACGTCGCCATGGTGCATCTCCCCGCCGCGGCTGCCGTGGTAGTCGGAGCCGCCGGTTGCAAGAAGGCCGTGCCTCTCGGCAAGACGCAAGTACTTGCGTTCCTCCTCCGGCGTATGGTCGGAGTGAAAGGCTTCGATTCCGGCCAGGCCCCCGGCTGCGGCAAGCCTCTCTACTTCAGCGTCGTCGCGGTACAGGCCGGGATGGGCCAGCACCGCAACTCCTCCGGCCTCGGCGATCCAGCGAATGCCCTCCTCGGGCGTCAGGCGCGGAATCTCCACATAAGCAGGAGCTCCTTCCGCAAGATAAAGCTCGAATGCTTCGCGTACGGTGGATACGACGCCGGCCTTCACCAGAGCGGCGGCGAAATGCGGACGTCCCACGCTCGCCGGAACGCCGCGGTCTCCCTGCGCCGCGGCATCCAGCACTTGGCGCAGCGTCAATTCGATGCCCAGCTGTCCAAGACGCTGCAGCAGCAGCTCGTTGCGCCGTTCGCGGACCTTCCCTTGCGAGGAGAGGCGCTCGATCCAGAGCGGATCGCTGGGATCCGGGCCGTATCCGAGCACATGGATGTCCTTGCCGTTCCGAGCCGTGCTCAGCTCCACGCCCGGAATGACGATGACGCCGGAGCGCTCTCCTTGAAGCTTCGCCTAYYTGAAGAAACAAAGCGGTTATTTGGCCCAATCGATATCCTGGTGAATAATGCCAGCATCTTTCGGTTCGCGACTCTTGAGGCAATAACCGAGGATGAATTTCACAGTCACTTTAATACCAACGTTCTGGGGCCGATCCTGACCAGCAAAGAAGCCGTCCAGCATTTCGGAACAAAAGGMKGCMRKATCAGCCGCCTCGTCCGCGCCGGAGCAGCCGCAGCAGGACGGGCTTGCCCCGGTCAAGAGCATCTCGGTGCTGGCGACAGGTTATACGGCCGGAATCGAATCGACCGGCAAAAGGCCCGGACATCCGCTTTACGGCATTACCCGTTCAGGCGTCAAGGTCAAGCGGGGGCAGGTGTCGACGATCGCCGCGGACACGAAGGTGCTTCCGATAGGGACGCTGCTCTTCATACCCGGATACGGCTATGGGGTCGTAGCGGACACCGGCTCCAAGATCAAAGGCAAGCGGATCGACCTTTACTTCGACACGACCCGCCAGGTCTACAAGGAGTGGGGAAAGAAACAGGTCACGGTGCAGGTGATCCGATATGGCTCCGGCAAGCTCGACCAGCGCATGCTGAACCGGCTGAATGAAACGGTGAAAGCGGGCGGCGTGCAGGAGCCGAAGAAAATCAAGCTATGAAAAAACCGCCGGCCGGCCTTATACGTCAAGGCCGCTGGCGGATTTGAACTTGCGGATCATGAGCTGGGTCTGAACATTGACAACCCCTTCCAGAACGTAAAGCTTGTCGTACAAAAACTTCTCGAGCTCATTCTCGTCCCGCAGCAGGGCGTGGACATGCAGCGTGCTGGAGCCGGTCATCTGATAGATGTTGACGACCTGCATCTCCTCCGACAGCTGCTGTCCGACGGTGTCGACGCAGCGCGGCTCGACCTGGACCTCGAAGAAGGCGGATACCGTACGGCCAAGCTTGGCCACGTTGACGCGGACCGTGAAATGCTCAAGCACGCCGCTCTCCAGCAGGGATTCGACTCTCTTCTGGATGGCGACGCGAGAGAGGCTCAGCGTTTCCCCGATCTTGGCGTAGGGCATCCTTCCGTTCTCTAGGAGCAGCTGTACAATCTGTTGATCGATATCGTCCAAATGGGGGAGTTTCATTGAAGCAGACTCCTTTCGCAAGCTGATCTCGTGTTAATAAACATAACATAATCATTCGACATTGAATAGTCATTTTTTGATTTCGAACAGCAAGCTTGCCCCACTGATTTGACGCTTTACGTAATTAAATCGCTGCAATTCCGCGGATATGAATACGGTGAATCCAGATTCTTTCCATTTAGGAATGAAATAAATGTTATATGCATGTTAGATTAAAAGCCGTTTTTGAATGCCGTCCTTGTTTCCGCTGCCGCTTGCCGCCTCTTCGCTCGCGGCAGCGGCTATTTTTGTTTCCTTTATTTAGTGCTTGCCTCCGTCTGCAGACGGAGAAGGGAATCAACCGTCAGACTCTACCTCCATGCAGTTCGGCACGTTATAATGAGGACACGAAAGCAGATGACAACGGCAAGGAGATGTCGATCGCATGAAACAAACCCATATATGCCGAGTCCTCGGAGGACTGGCCATAACGGCAGTCGGCGGCTTGTTCATCCTGCACCAGATGGGATTGCTCGGCTTCCAGCATCTGGACATCGGAGGGTTCATCAGCCGGTATTGGCCGCTTGTTCCGCTCTTAATGGGGCTGTCCACGCTGTTCTCGGGAGGATCGCTCTGGGCCGGCGCGGCGATGGTGCTGTTCGGACTCGTGATGCTGGGGCGCAACATGGGATTTTCGTATTGGTCGTTCGGCGACGCGGCGCAGTTTCTGCTCCCGGTCGTGGCCATCGTGTTCGGACTGAGGATGGTTTTCTCGCGCGGCGGCCGGCGGCAGCGTCCTGAAGAACCGGAAGACGACGGGGAATGGACCTCGTATACTTCCTATCAAGGCCCCGTTCCCCCGGCTCCTCCGCTGCATCCGGACCCGCTGCATCCGGAAGCAGGACCCGGAAGGCCGGGAGATGGCGGAAAGGACGGGAAGAAAGGACAGTCGGCATACGGCGGCGCTCAGCCCTCGGCCGGCAATGCCGGAGGCAGATACGATGAGCGGGAATCCGCGTGGACGCCCGAGCCGGGCCAGCCGATGGACTGGAAGCGGGCCAAGCATGAATTCAAACAGGCGAGGCGCGAATACCGGAATGCGCACCGGCGCCATCACGGGCATGGACGCAGCAGGCACAATCATGGCCGAACGGAATGGTGGAACACCGATCCCAACGCCCAGACACGCTCCAACTTCATCGGGGATATCCATCTGGGCCATGATTACTGGGATCTCGTTCCGCTCAACATCTCCCATTTCATCGGAGACACCGTGCTGGATCTGACTCGCGCGAACATTCCGATGGGAGAGACGAAAATTACGATCAGCTCTTTCATCGGAGATGTGAAAGTATTCCTTCCCGCCGATTCGGATGTCGGCATCCAGGTCGTATCCAGCGCCTTCATCGGCGATTCCAAGGTGCTTGGACGCAAGGAAGGCGGGATGTTCCAGCATTCGGATACGCAGAGCCCGAGCTTCCGCGAATCGGAACGCAAGATCAAGCTGGTGTGCAGCACATTTATCGGAGATGTCCGGGTGACGAAGGTTGGGTGAGGTCGGGACATGGTCGTAAAGCTGCTTAGAAGCGGCAGGCTGGAGCTGATATCGTTCTTCGTGCTCAGCACGGTCGTGCCATGGTGTGTCATGTACTGGATCAAGCATGGATGGATGCACGAAGCGTCTCCCGGACAGCTGTGGCTGACGGGGACGCTTCTGTGCCTGATTGTGAGCATCGGCCTCGGATATTGGATCGGCAAGCGTCAGCAGAACCGCATCGACGCCGTGCATCTGGCGCTCAAGCAGGCTGCGAGCGGCAATCTGGCGGCTCGTCTGCCGGAGGGGGAAGGATATTCGCTGGCGGGAGCTTACCACGAGTTCAACCTCATGGCCGAAACGCTGGAAAGGAAGCTCCAGGTCATGCAGCGGCAGAACGAGATCCGCGTGCTGCAGCAGGCGGCTTCTAATGAAGAAGCCGTTCTGGAGGAGCGCAAGCGGCTGGCGCGGGACCTGCATGATACCGTCAGCCAGCAGCTGTTCGCCATTCATATGTCGGCCTCTTCCCTGCCCAAGCTGCTCGAGATCAGTCCCGAGCGGGCCGGCGAAGTCATGAAACAGCTCATCACGATGTCCTCCCACGCTCAGAAGCAGATGAGAGGTTTTATCGCGCAGCTGCGGCCGCTGGAGCTGGAGGGCCGCTCGCTCGAGGATGCGCTGGCGCGCTGGTTCCCGGATTACTGCAGGCAGAACGGGCTGCAAGGCGTCCTCGACTGGAGGGTGGAGGAAGCGGTTTCCGAGGCCAAGGAGCATCAGCTGTTCCTGATCGTCCAGGAAGCGATGGCCAACGTCGTGAAGCACGCGGGGGCCGGCAGCGTCACGCTGTCGTTGTCGGATACGCCGAGCAGCCTGACCTTGGTGCTGCAGGACGACGGCCAGGGCTTCCGGGCGGACCAGGTCCGCCCGGGCTCCTACGGCCTCTCGACGATGCAGGAGCGAGCGATGCAGCTGGGCGGCGATGCGGCCATTATCAGCAAGCCGGGAGGAGGCACGCGGATCCGCGTGTCGCTGCCGAAATACGGAACAGAGGAGCGGGGAGAACAATGACGGGAACCGAATGCTGCCGGATCATGATCGTGGACGACCATGACATGGTCCGTACGGGCTTGAGGACTTATTTGATGCTGGAGCCCAAATTCGAGGTGGTCGCGGAAGCGGGCAGCGGCGAGGAAGCGCTGCGCCTGCTGGACGGAATGGAGGAGCTTCCTCATCTCGTCCTGATGGACTTGATGATGCCGGGCATAGACGGCGTAGAGGCGACGCGCCGCATCACGGAGAATTTTCCATCCGTAAAAGTCGTGCTTCTGACCAGCTTCCTGGAGGATGAGAAAGTCGTCGCGGCCGTCGAGGCCGGAGCGGTCAGCTACGTGCTCAAGACCGTCAGCTCCGAGGAGCTCATCTATGCGCTCAGCGGCGCGCTGCGGGGCATGCCCGTCATGACGGCGGATGTCTCGCAGGCGCTCACCCGCGGGCTTCGCCAGCGCTCCGCGCAGATCGTCGACGAGGGATTGACGGAGCGGGAGAAGGAAGTGCTGCTTCTCGTCGCGGAAGGCCAGGCCAACAAGGAAATCGCCGAAGAGCTTCATATCAGCATCAAAACGGTTAAGACACATGTAAGCAACCTGCTGATGAAATGCGAGGTCGAGGACCGGACGCAGCTGGCGGTCTATGCCCATCGCAAAGGATGGGTCAAATCCTGATCGGCCAGCGGTTGGATTCGGACGGAAGCACGGCATGCGGAAGGGTTCGGGACGAAAACGCGGCCGTCCGGCCGTTTTCCGGCACATAACGCCCGATCCGGCAGGGAATGCTGACCATATCGAAGCTGACAAGGAGAGATATCCATGATTGAGATCGCATCCCCATTGGAATCGACCGAGCATGACTTCGTACAGATCAAGCGCGTGCTGGATAAGCAGGGCTTCGTGCTGGGAGGTAATTGGGATTACGGCAACGGATCCTTCGACTTGAATCTGGACGAAAAGAACAAGGTATGGCTGCGCTTGCCGTTCGACGTGCTGCGCGGCAACGTGGACGACCAGACCGAGGACAACGACGCCTCTATCAAGCTGACCACTCCGTACGTGCTTCGCCATCTGTACCGGGAAGGCAACGATCCGGAAGCGAAGATGCGCACGGTAGGCGCGCTGTTCGACCAGTTCCAGGCTCCCGTCGACCCGGATGCCGACGTCGCCCCGGAATGGGTGGAGAAAGCCAGGCAGGTGCTTGGCGACACCGAGGAGCAGCTCAACGTTCCCCGCTGAATCTATCTTTTGGGCAAGGCCTTTGACCCGTTCCGGCGGAATCAAAGGTTTTTTATTTTGTCTTATGCCCTTTTTCAGTTTCTTTTAAGGTAGATTGTGCAAGATAGACACATAACCATTCCACGCTGGTTCCACGGACGTGCATGGCCGCGGGCAAGCCACTTCCGCAGGCAGTCCGGCGCCTCCCGCGGGGAGGATGAGGGAGCTCATTTCATAGAATCGAGGAGGAATTTTCGATGGAAGACAATCGCAATGGCAACGGCCGGTTCGACGGATTCTGGGACGAAGAGAACAAGAAAAACGAGGAGCGCGCAAAACAGGATTCGCCGGACAACTCCGGCGGCGAGCGCCAGGAAGGCTCCTCGTACTACTATTCTTACGGCCCCTTCCGCCAAGGACAGCCGGATCGGCAGGAGCCGCGCCGGGAAGGGCAGCCTTCCGGGAGCTACGGCGCTTCCGAGGAGCGCCCGCAGGAGGGTCATTCGCGCGAGGTCGTCGTGACGCCTCCCCGCCAGCTGCGCCCGTTCGTACCGGCCGCCCATGCAGGCAAGGGCGAATGGCAGACCGGCGGCGGAAGCGGCGGCAAGCGGCGCGGAGGAGGCTTCCGCACCGCGGCGGTTTCCTTCCTCGCCGGCGTAATCGCAGTCGGCGGCCTGATGTGGGCGTCGGATGAGAACGACTGGTTCACGAAGGGACAGGCGCTGACCTCTTCGGGCGTCGTATCGGGCCAAGGAGACAACACGGCGGCTGCCAGCAAGGTTTCCACGGCGGCCGACACGACCCGTCCGATGAACATCTCGCAAATATCGGAAAAAGCTTCGCCGGCGGTCGTCCTGATCACGACCTACAGCAACGCCAGCAGCTCTTACGGCGGCGGCCTCGACAGCGATCCGTTCTTCCGCCAGTTCTTCGGCGACCAGTTCGGAGGAGGCGGCAGCAGCCGCGGCCAGCAGGGCGGAGAGCTTCAGGAGACGGGGCTCGGCTCCGGATTCTTCTTCGAGAAGGACGGCTATATTCTGACGAACCAGCACGTCATCGACGGCGCGCAGCAGATCAAGGTCAAGGTGCAGGGCACGACCAAGGAGCTGGAAGCGAAGCTGCTCGGAGCCCGCAAGGATCTCGATCTCGCCGTGCTCAAGGTAGAGCCGCAGGACGGCAAGGACTTCCCGACGCTGCCGCTCGGCGACTCCGAAGCCAGCAGCATCGGCGACTGGCTCGTCGCTATCGGCAACCCGAACGGCTTCGATCATTCCGTTACGGTAGGCGTGCTCAGCGCCCGCGAGCGTACGATCCAGGTCGCTTCGGAATCCGGCGGCACCGCTCGGAACTACCAGCATCTGCTGCAGACGGACGCCTCCATCAACCCCGGCAACTCCGGCGGTCCGCTGATCAACATGAACGGCGAAGTCATCGGCATCAATACCGCCATCAGCGCGGACTCGCAGGGCATCGGCTTCGCGATTCCGACGAGCACGATCAAGGAAGTCGTGGATCAGCTGAAGGCCGGCCAAAGCTCGGCTCCAAGCCCGTTCATCGGCGCGACGCTGGCTGACATCACGGACCAGATGAAGCAGGAGCTCGGCCTCAGCAGCACGGAAGGCTCCATCGTCCGGGAAACGACGTTCAATGCTCCGGCCTACAAGGCGGGCCTGCAGCAGTATGACGTCATCACCGGCATGGACGGAACGAAGTACAAAACGAAGGAAGATCTGATCGCGGTCATCCAGAAGAAAAAAGTCGGCGACAAGGTGACGATGAACGTCATCCGCAACGGCAAGAAGATGGACATCACGATCGAGATCGGCGACAAGAGCAAGTACAACGTCGAATAACCGTACGGCGAATGTCCGGTTGTTCCGGAGCGCAGGCGTAGTCACGCCTGCGCTCCTGTTATGTCCGCCCCGCCGGGGAAGCGGGACGGACCGGCTGCGGTTTTCAATTCGCCGCCGGCTGAGGTAGGATAGAATCAACGAGCAAGCGAGGGGAGCTGGGCCATGAGACCGCATATCGTGGTGGTAGACGATGACGAGAAGATTACATCCATGCTGCGCCGCAGCCTGGCGTTCGAGGGATACGAGGTCACGACGGCCGGCAACGGGCTGGAAGGGCTGAAGGCGCTGCTCGGAGCCGATCCGCAGCTGCTGATCCTTGATGTCATGATGCCGCAGGTGGACGGCTGGGAAGTATGCAGGCGCGTCAGGGAAGGCGGCAGCGCCGTGCCGATCCTGATGCTGACCGCCAAGGACGATATCCATGACCGCGTGAAGGGGCTCGATCTCGGCGCGGACGATTATCTGGTGAAGCCGTTCGCGCTCGAGGAGCTGCTCGCGCGGGTGCGCGCGCTGCTGCGCCGCAAGCCGGACAAGCTGGAGGAGCCGGGCAACCGGCTGTCCTTCGAAAATCTCATTCTCGACCTGGATTCCCGCGAAGCGATGCGCGGCGGACGCCGCATCGAGCTGACCGCCAAGGAATTCGACCTGCTCCACCTGTTCATGCAGAATCCGAAGCGAGTCCTTACCCGCGACTCCATCATGGACAAGATCTGGGGCTACGATTACAGCGGGGAGTCGAACGTGCTGGAAGTCTATATCGCCATGCTGCGGCAGAAAACCGAGGATGCCGGTACGGACAGCCGCCTGATCCAGACGGTACGGGGCACCGGTTACGTCCTCCGCGGAGGAGTGAGCTAGAAGTGTCCATCCGATTCAAGCTTACGCTTACCTACAGCGCGATTCTTGCCGTCATCCTCATCGTCATGGGGGGGACGGTTTATGCTTTCCAGAGCTATAAGGCCTATTCCGACGTGAAGAACAAGCTGGAAGCCCAAGGGAAGGATTTGAGCAACCAGATTCAGCAATACAGCATCTTGGATCCCGGGCAGCTGCGGGTGAAGCCTTCCTCTCTGCAGCAGGAAAAGTCCTACATCCAAATTGTTGATTACCGTGCGGGAACCTACAGGCTTTCTGCGGAAATGGAACAGTACCATCTTCTTTTTCCCTTTGAGAAGGATCCTGCGCTTGTTGCCGAAAAAGCCCGGTTCGCCAAAACCAATGTCAATGGCTATCCCTTTTACGTCTACCAGTGGCCGATTGTGGACATGAGCTCCAAGGTCGTGGGACTGCTGCAAGTGGGGTATCTTATTAATGTCCAGGACAATTCGCTGCAGCAGCTCCGCACGATTCTCGTCTTCACCTCGCTGATCGGCCTCGTCGTCGCTTTCACCGTCGGGATGCTGATGGCCCGCCAGTCGCTGCGCCCGATCGAGATCGTCATCCAGGCTGCGGAGCAGATCGAGAAGGGCTCCGACCTCAGCATGCGCATCGCCTGGAATGGTCCGAACGACGAGCTTGGCAAGCTGACCGATACGCTGAACGGGATGTTAGGACGCATGGAGCTGGCCTACAACGAGCTGGACGAAGCTTACGACGCGCAGCGCCGATTCGTCTCCGACGCCTCCCATGAGCTGCGTACGCCGCTGACGACGATCCGCGGCAATATCGATCTGCTCGAAAAAATCTGGAAGCCGGCTCTCGAAGACGGTACGAACCGCATCCCCGAGGTTTCCGAGCATGAAGCGATGCGCCAGGAAATGTCCCGCGAGGCGATGAGGGATATCGGGGACGAGGCGCGGCGGATGAGCCGGCTCGTCAACGATCTGCTCGCCCTGGCGCGGGCCGACGCGGGCTTCGTCATGGAGAAGAAGCCGGTGGAGCTGACTGCGGTCGTCGAGGATGTCGTGCGGCGCGCTTCCATGCTGCCGCGCACGGCAAGCTGGAAGCCGGGGGATCTTTCTTCCCTGGAGGGAGTCGGCGTCCTCGGCAACGAGGATTATTTGCGCCAGCTGCTCTTCATCTTCATCGAGAACGCGTTCAAGTACACGCCGGAGGGCAGCGTCATGCTGAGGGCCGTCGTCAGCGGCGCCCAGGCAGGCATCATTATCCAGGATACCGGCCTCGGCATGGAGCCCGAGCAGGTTCCCCATATCTTCGAGCGGTTCTACCGCGCAGACGAATCGCGCGGAATTACAAGCGGCACCGGGCTCGGACTGTCCATCGCGAAGTGGATCATCGACGAGCATGAAGGCTCCGTCGAGGTGCGGACGATTCCGGGAGCGGGAACGACGTTTACGGTTTGGCTGCCTATCGCCTTTTCTGTGCATGTCGAATAGAGTATAATGAATACAGTGCGGCCGTACCGGATAGTTCAAGCCGGCCGGGAAAGCAGGTATTTCGATGGAAGTGGTCAAGATTTCGCCGCGCGGCTATTGCTACGGCGTCGTGGATGCCATGGTGCTGGCTCTTCAGACGGCTCGCAACCTGGATCTGCCGCGTCCTATATACATTCTGGGCATGATCGTTCACAACGGCCATGTGACGGAGGCATTCAAGGAAGAAGGCATCATTACGCTCGACGGGGAGAACCGCTTGGAGATTCTCGAGCAGGTGGAGAAGGGGACGGTCATCTTCACCGCGCACGGAGTGTCGCCGGAGGTGCGGCGCCGCGCCAAGGAGAAGGGGCTGACGGTCGTCGATGCGACCTGTCCGGACGTGACGAAGACGCATGATCTCATCTCCGAGAAGACCGCAGAGGGCTACCATATCATCTATATCGGCAAAAAGGGCCATCCGGAGCCGGAAGGCGCGGTCGGGGTCGCTCCCGATTTCGTGCATCTCATCGAGAGAGAAGCGGACATCGAGGTGCTGGATGTACCCGGAGACCGGATTCTCATCACGAATCAGACGACGATGTCCCAGTGGGATATCCGGCATCTCATCGCGAAGCTGCTGGAGAAGTACCCTGCGGCCGAGATCCACAACGAGATTTGCCTGGCTACGCAGGTTCGCCAGGAGGCGGTGGCCGATCAGGCCGGGCAGGCCGAGCTGACGATCGTCGTCGGCGATCCGCGGAGCAACAACTCCAACCGTCTTGCCCAGGTATCGGAGGAGATATCTGGGGTGCCGGCTTATCGGATCGCCGACTTGTCGGAGCTCAAGCTGGAATGGCTGCAAGGCAAGCAGCGCGTATCGGTGACATCCGGCGCTTCCACGCCGACGCCGCTTACGCGCGAGGTCGTCGATTTTCTGGAACGTTACGACGAGAAGGATGCTTCCACCTGGGAATTGAAGCGTACGGTCGACATGAAGAAGCTGCTTCCCAAGATCAAGACCAAGTCGGGCGCATAAAGAGGGTAGGAAGATGGCTGGCAATATAGCAAAATCCAAACCGAGGCCGATGTCTGCTCGGATCGGACGCTGGATCCGGTACAAATTCATACAGCTGCTGAGGGCTCCTGGCGGTCCGTCCTTCGTGGCGATGGGCTTCTCGATCGGCTTGTTCTGTGAAATGTTCACGCTGCCCACGTACGGGCTGGCATTTTTCCTGATCTTCCCTCTGATCTATATGCTGCGCGGCAGCCTCGCTGGGGCTCTGATCGGATTCGTCATCGGGAAGGTCATCTATCTGCCGTTCGCTTATCTCCACAACAAGGTCGGCGGATGGGTGCTCCCGACACATCTCGTGTTCGACATTCCGTTTGTCGGGGCGGAGGTCAACCGGTTCCTGCTTCTCAACTTCAAGCTGATTGTAGGCGGCGTCATCGACGGCATTTGGCTGGGCGCCCTGCTGTTCTTCCCCGTCCGTGCCCTGCTGCGGTATTATGCGGCGCGGCGCAAGGAGAAGCGCAGGCTGCGCCGGGTTCTCCCGCCGACCCGTACGGTATCGGAATGATTCATTACCCCATACGGCAGATTTCAAGCGTTTCTTCTATTACATAGAAGAAGCGCTTTTTTTCTGTCCGCCCAGTTTCGTTCTATTTCTACGATCGGGAAGGTCGTTCATTTAAGGTTCATTTTGGCGACTTACAATGAGCCCATGACCCGATAGAGGAGTGGAGATAGAGATGAAGATCAGGGAGAGGGCAGGATCCGGCAGGCGGCTGGATCTGGTGCTGGCCGCCGCCATGCTGGCGTCCGCTTTTTTGAACCTGTACGGGATAGGGAAGGAAACCTACGCCAATACGTATTACACGACTGCGGTAGGCAGCATGCTGCAGAGCTGGCATAACTTCTTCTACGGCTCGCTGGACTCCGCCGGCTCGGTGACGGTGGACAAACCCCCGCTTGCCTTCTGGATCCAGACGGCGTTCGCGTACGTATTCGGCTTGCATGGCTGGAGCGTCATTTTGCCGCAAGCGCTGGCTGGAATCGGCTCGGTGCTGCTCGTCTACCTGCTCGTGAAGCCTTCCTTCGGACTCGCCGCCGCGCGCATCGCAGCCTTCGGGATGGCGCTCGCGCCGGTCGGCGTCGCGGTGGCGAGAACGAACAATATCGACGCGATGCTCGTCTTCACGCTCCTGCTGGCGGCTTGGTTTCTGCTGCGAGGAGTACGAGGGCAGCGGACGGGCAGCCTGCTGGCTTCCTTCGCCCTGATCGGAGCGGCATTCAACATGAAGATGCTCCAGGCGTACATGGTCCTTCCGGCTTTTTATCTGCTCTATCTGCTGGCGGTACGCTTCCCTTGGAAAAAGAAGCTGACGGTGCTGGCTGGAGCGACGGTTCTCATGCTGGCCGTATCCGTATCCTGGGCGGCAATCGTAGATTCCGTGCCGGCCGACAAGCGGCCCTATATAGGGAGCAGCACAGACAATTCGGTGCTGCAGCTCGCTTTCGGCTACAACGGCGTTTCGCGGCTGACGGGAGACCGCAGCCCCGGAGGCCAGGGCGGAGCCGGAGGATTCCCGGGAGCAATGGCTCCGGACGGCGCGCTGCCTGAAGGCAGCCAGGGCCAGGGTGGAATGCTGCCGGGAAATGAAGGCGGCGCCGGGCAGGACGGACAAGCGCCAAACGGAACCGGAGTGACCGGACAGGACGGCCAGCCTCAAAGCGATCGCAACGGCGCGGACGGACAAAGCCAGCGGGACGGCTCCGGCCGTTTCGAGCGGGCCGGAGGAGCGGCGGGCATTCCCGGAGGCTTCGGCGGCAATGGAGGCCGGGCTGGCGGCATGTTCGGCACCGGGGAGAAGGGGCCGCTCCGCTTGTTCCAGCAGGCTCTCTCCGGCCAAGCGAGCTGGCTGCTGCCGTTTGCCCTGATCGCGGCAGTCGCGCTGCTCTCTACATGGAGACGGAAATCCATGACGGAAAAGCACAAGGAAACGCTGTTCTGGCTGGCCTGGCTTATTCCCGTCGGCGGATTTTTCAGCATCGCCGGCTTCTTCCACTCCTATTACCTCATCATGCTCGCTCCTCCGGCAGCGGCTTTGTTCGGGGCGGGCTGGAGCGAGATGTGGGCGAAATACCGCCAAGGAAGAGGCTGGCAGATCTATCTGCTGCCGGGTGCCGTCGCGGCGACCTCGATGTTCCAATGGTACATCCTGCGTCCTTACGAGAGCACGATCGGCGTAGGCTGGTCGCTCGCCGTCGCGGGGCTTGGACTGCTCGCCGCGCTCATCCTCGCCGTCCTGAATTCGCGCGACAACAGCGCTGCGGTCCGATGGACCGCCGCCGCGGCTGCCGCGGTGCTGCTGATCGGTCCCGCCTACTGGTCGGCGACTCCGATCGTGTACGGCCAGAACTCGATGATCCCCGCAGCCGGCCCCGACGGCAAGAACAGCATGGGAGGCGGAAGGGGCGGATTTGCCGCAGCCGGGTCCAGGACCGGCGGGCAATGGGAAGCGATGAACGGAGGACAGGGCGGATGGCCGAATGCATCGGAGCGAGGCGGACGGCCGAATGCTTCCGGGCAGCCGGGAATGCAAGGAGGCTTGCAAGGCCAGCCCGGTTCGGCGGGAGACGGCGGGAGCGAGGGCTTCTCCGGCTTCCAAGGAGCCGGAGGAGGATTCCCGGGTCAAACCGGGGGCTTCCAGGGCATGCCGGGAGGAGCCGGCGGCAAGGGAGGAAGCGAGAGCTTGAACGAAGGGCTGCTCGCTTATTTGAAGCAAAACCAGACGACCGATTATTTGCTCGCCGTGTCCGATTACGGGACAGCCGCTCCTTATATTGTGGAGGCCAAGCAGAAGGTCGTCATCCTGCACGGCTTCCAGAACTCGGATCCGGTCTATGACTCCGCCAAGCTGGAGCAGCTGGTGAAGTCGGGCAAACTGAAGTATTTCCTCGTCGGAGGATCGGGCGGAGCAGGCGGCCGTGATGGCGGCAGCGACCTCAATGCCTGGATCGAAGAGCATGGCAAGGCCGTAGACGCAAGCGAGTACGGCGGTTCCCCGGCGGCAAGTCCGGAAGGAGAGACATCCGGCAGCGCCGGACCTGGACGCGGAAGCGCCGTTCTATACGAAGTGACTCTGGATTAGGGAGGCATGGAACATGAGCGAGGTTCAAGTATCGGTTGTCATCCCCGTGTACAACGAAGAAGAGGTGCTGCCGGAAACCTATCTTCGTCTGAAAAGCGTGATGGAGGGCATCGGCTGCCGCTACGAGCTGATCTTCGTCAACGACGGCAGCCGCGACCTTTCCGGGGCGATGATCGAGGATTGGTCCCGCAAGGATTCCGCCGTGCGGCTGCTTGATTTCTCGCGCAACTTCGGCCATCAGATCGCGATCACGGCCGGCATGGACCATGCCGCCGGAGAGGCGGTCGTCATCATCGATGCGGATCTGCAGGATCCGCCCGAGCTGATCGTCCCGATGCTGGAGAAGTGGCGGGAAGGCTACGACGTCGTGTATGCCAAGCGCGTCAGCAGAAGCGGAGAGACCGCGTTCAAAAAGTGGTCCGCCAGTCTGTTCTACCGTGTTCTGCGGGCATCGACGGATATATCGATTCCGGTCGACACCGGAGATTTCCGACTGATGGACCGCCAGGTGCTGGAGCAGATGAAGCGCCTGCACGAGAGCAGCCGCTTCGTCCGAGGGCTTGTCAGCTGGGTCGGCTTCCGCCAGACTGCGCTGGAGTACGAGCGCGACGAGAGATTCGCCGGGGAGACGAAATATCCGCTGAAGCGGATGGTGAAGCTGTGCCTGGACGGGATTACTTCCTTCTCGACCAAGCCGCTGAAGATTGCGGGTTACGCGGGAGCGCTGCTGTCGGCGACGGGATTCTTCTATCTGCTCGTCGTTCTATGGCAGGCGTTGTTCACCTCCGGCACGATGAAGGGCTGGGCGTCGATGATGGCGGTCATGCTCCTGTTCAACGGCTTCGTGCTTGCCATGCTTGGCGTTCTCGGCGAGTATGTGGGGCGGATCTATGAGGAGGCCAAGGGGCGGCCGCTCTATATTCTGCGGGAAGCAAGAGCTCGCCCGGTCTTCGGCGAAGGCGGCGGAGGAGCATCCGGACCCAGGAGGCCCGAAGCCTTCTCCCACCCGGGTGCGCCGGCTGTCGGAATGAGCCGGAGAAGCTCAACGGGCCGCTGACGGCCGCTCAAGAGCAGAGCTGCGCTTCTGCGCCAACATGAAGGATGAAAGCTGCGACACCGGCTCCATATCTTGAGTTCGTCCTATCTTCGATTCATGGGAATGATAGGAAATAGGCTGGCCGGTCGATATCGGCCGGCCTTTTTATGCATCAAAGCATCTCGGGGAGCATATCTTGTGGAAACGGACCTTGACGTAGGCGGAGCAACCTTGTATAGTTACTTTATTGAATAAAAGCATAAAAGCTTAAAAGCGAACAAGCGCGAAAGCGGAACGGAGCGTGTTTATTGTGATCGTCATTACCCAATCATCCATTAACGAAGAGCGCATACAGGAAATCGTATCCCATATCGAGCGTGCGGGCGTGCAGGCCCATGTCTCCCGCGGCATCGACCGGACCGTCATCGGCATTATCGGCAAGGCGGAGCCGGCCCTGGCGGAGCATCTGCGCCAGATGAAGGGCGTGGAGAATGTCATCAAGATCTCCAAGTCCTACAAGCTGGCCAGCCGCGACTTCCACCCCGACGATACGATCATCGACATCAAGGGAGTCAAGATCGGCGGCAGCAATCTTGTCATCATGGGCGGTCCTTGCGCCGTTGAGACTCCGGAGCAGATCGACGAGATTGCCCGTCTCGTCAAGGCGGCCGGCGGCCAAGTGCTGCGCGGCGGCGCCTTCAAGCCGCGAACCGGCCCGTACAGCTTCCAGGGCGTCGGCGTGGAAGGACTGGAGATGATGGCGGATGCGGGACGGCGCCACGGCCTCCTCACGATTACGGAAGTGATGACTCCTGAATACGTCGACATCTGCGCGGAGCATGCCGATATTCTGCAGGTCGGCACCCGCAACATGCAGAACTTCGATCTTCTGCGCAAGCTCGGCACGATCCGGACGCCGGTGCTGCTCAAGCGCGGCTTCAGCTCCACATACGATGAATTCCTCAACGCGGCGGAATACATCCTGGCAGGGGGCAATCCCAATGTGATGCTTTGCGAGCGGGGAATCCGCACGTTCGAGACATACACCCGCAATACGCTCGATCTGTCGGCGATTCCGGTGCTGCAAGGGCTCAGCCATCTGCCGGTCATCTCGGATCCGAGCCATGGAACGGGACGCCGCGAGCTGGTGGAGCCGATGGCCAAAGCTTCCGTCGCAGCCGGCGCCAACGGGCTCATCATTGAAATGCATACGGATCCCGACAATTCCATGACGGGAGACGGCGTCCAGTCGCTGTTCCCGGATCAATTCGCCCGCCTGCTCAAGGATTTGGAGAAGCTCGCGCCGATCGTCGGCAAGAATTTTGACACGAGCAAGGCGGAAGCGGAGCAATTTGCGGTCTGGCAGAAGTAGAAACGGCTTCCGGGAAGAGAGATAAAGAAAGCGCTTCCGCATAAATATTCACGACGCTGAATTTCGACAGCTCCTGCTAATATCGATATTGTTCGTAATACATCCGTAAACCCTTTTACGTCAAGGGATTACGGATGTTTGCGTTGAGAGCGTCCGCAGAATGTGAATATTGTATAAATGTTGTGAGTATTGCTTACACTTGTTCCAAAAATACCTGACATACCTATTGACGCTTTAAAGCAACGGTTTTATAATTACTTCAAGGTTTAGAGCCAAAGTTGAACAATCTCGGTCTTAACTAATGCTAACGTTCGGAAATGGAGGAAATTTTACATGTCAGTTCAAAGCGTATTGGACAAAATCAAAGAAAATAACATCCAGTTTGTCGATTTCCGGTTCGTGGATCTTTCCGGCCGTGCTCACCACATCACTCTTCCTGCGACGGAAGTTGACGGTGACACGTTCGTGAACGGCGTCGCATTTGACGGTTCCTCGATCCCTGGCTTCCGCGGCATCGAAGAATCTGACATGGTCATGATGCCGGATACCGGTTCGGTGTTCCTGGATCCATTCACCGATCACCCGACTTTGAACGTTATGTGCAATATCTTCACACCGGATGGCGAACGCTACGACCGCGACCCGCGGAGCATCGCCCAGAAGGCAGAGGAATTCCTCCAATCCTCCGGCGTCGGCACGACAGCATTTTTTGCCCCTGAGTCCGAGTTCTTCGTCTTTGACGACGTGCGTTACGAAAGCTCGATGAACTCTTCCTCCTACTTCGTCGATTCCGAAGAAGCGGCCTGGAACACGAACCGCAAGGAAGAGGGCGGCAACCTGGCGTTCAAAGTAGGCGTCAAAGGCGGCTACGTGCCGGTTGCCCCTGTCGATTCCCAGCAAGACCTCCGCAGCGAGATGGTCCGCCTGATGCAGGAAGCGGGACTCCGCGTCGAGCGCCATCACCATGAGGTGGCTACGGCCGGCCAAGCGGAGATCAACTTCCGCTTCGATACGCTGACCAAGACGGCCGACAATCTCCTGCTCTACAAATACATCGTGCACAACACAGCCCGCCAGTACGGCAAAGTGGCTACGTTCATGCCGAAACCGCTCTTCGGAGACAACGGCAGCGGCATGCACGTCCACCAATCGATCTTCAACGGCGATTCGCCGCTGTTCTACGAAAAAGGCGGCTACGGCAACCTGAGCGAAATGGCGCTGCATTACATCGGCGGCATTCTGCATCACGCTCCGGCGCTGATCGCGCTGACCAACCCGAGCACGAACTCCTTCAAACGCCTCGTTCCAGGCTATGAAGCGCCGGTCAACCTGGTATTCTCCAAGGGCAACCGTTCCGCTGCCGTCCGTATTCCGGTTGCAGCCGTTACGCCTAAGGGCTGCCGCATCGAGTTCCGTACGCCGGATTCCACGGCGAACCCGTACCTGTCCTTCGCGGCGATGCTGCTTGCAGGACTGGACGGCGTGAAGCGCAAAATCGATCCGACCGCACTCGGATTCGGTCCTTACGACAAGAACATCTACGAGTTGTCCGACGAAGACAAAAAAGAAATCCGCAGCGTTCCAGGATCCCTGGAAGAAGCTCTGGATGCGCTGGAAGCCGATTCCGGGTTCCTTACCGAAAACGGCGTCTTCAGCCAGGACTTCATCGACAACTATGTCGCCTTCAAGCGTCAGGAAGCCAAAGCTGTCGCTATCCGCGTCCATCCGCATGAGTACGGCCTCTATTTCGACTGCTAATCCGGACTTATCCCTTTCAAGATCAGAAGCTCCCTTATCGGGAGCTTCTTTTTTTGCTCAAAGACGAATGATCTTACATGCTTCATCATGCAGCGTTCGTGAAATTATCACTTGAACGAGAGAGGTAATCTTGTTAAGATAGCCATAACTTTATTGGAGTGTATCTTTCCAGCGACAGAGACAGGGGTGCAAGGAACATGACGAAGAGGGCTTACAATTTCAACGCAGGACCTGCGGCATTGCCGCTTGAAGTGCTTCAGCAGGCGCAGGAGGAATTTGTCGATTACAAGGGTGCCGGCATGTCCTTGATGGAAATGTCGCATCGAAGCAAGCTGTTCGAGGGCGTCAACGACGAGGCGGAGCAGCTGCTGCGGGAGCTTCTCCAAATTCCGGATTCCTACAGCGTCATGCTGCTTCAAGGCGGCGCAAGCACGCAGTTCGCGATGGTGCCGCTCAACTTCCTTCATCAGGGATTGGTCGGAGCGTACGTGAACAGCGGCAGCTGGGCCAAAAAAGCGATCAAGGAAGCGAAGCTGATCGGCGAGACGGCGATCGCCGCCACCTCGGAGGGCTCCAGGTTCACCCGCATGCCGAGTCTGGAAGAGATTGTCCTGCCTGACAACGCGGCTTATCTGCATCTGACTTCCAATGAAACGATCGAGGGCACCCAGCTTCCGTTTTTCCCAGATACGGGGGAGGTTCCGCTCATCGCTGACATGTCCAGCGACATCATGTCGAGACCGCTCGACATGAGCCGCTTCGGCATGATCTACGCCGGCGCCCAGAAAAACCTGGGGCCATCCGGCGCGACGATCGTCATCGCCCGCAACGATCTGATCGCCGGCAGTCCTGCGGCGCTGCCGACGATGTTCCGCTACGATACGCATGCCAAGTCCAAATCCCTCTACAACACACCGCCATCCTTCGCGGTCTATATGATCGGGCTTGTGCTCAAATGGCTCAAGGGCAAGGGCGGCCTGGCCGCCGTCGAGCAGACGAACAGGGACAAAGCCGCTCTCATCTACGATGCCATCGATCAGAGCGGCGGGTTCTACAGCGGCGTGGCCGACACCGGCAGCCGATCGCTGATGAACATCACGTTCCGCCTGCAGTCCGATGAGCTGGACAAGGAATTTGTCCGCCAGTCGGAGGCGGAAGGATTCGTCGGGCTTAAGGGCCACAGAGACGTCGGCGGCCTGCGCGCCTCCGCCTACAACGCCGTGCCGCTGGAGAGCTGCAAGGCGATCGCCGAGTTCATGACGGAGTTCCAGAGGAAGAACGGCTGAGCAGAGCGGACATAGGAAGAGCCCTTGCCTCTTGAGGCAAGGGCTCTTGCGTTAACTAACGGCAGGCGGTGATGAAGGAAATTCATGAAGGAAATTCATGAAGGGCGAATTCAGGCCATTGCCGCTGTCTGGTCCTTGGGGGAAGGGCCGGTAAGCTTGTATCCAACATTGCGGACCGTCATAATATACTCGGGAGACCGGGCGCTTTGTTCGATCTTGTCCCGGAGATGGCTGATATGGACGTCGACGATCCGAGTATCGCCGAGGAAGTGGTAATCCCATACCCCCTGCAGGAGCTGCTGCCGGCTCAGCACCTTGCCGCGATGGCGGCAGAGGAAGACGAGCAGCTCGAACTCCTTGGGCGTAAGCTCAACCTGCTCGCCGTTCAGATGGACCTCGCGCTTGGCGAGATCAACCTGCAGCGGTCCGACTTCGTAGCTGACTTCGGCATGGATGCCGGGATAACCTTGCATTCGTCTGAAAATCGCGCCGATCCGGGAGACGAGCTCCTGGGGGCTGAACGGTTTGGTCATATAATCGTCCGCGCCGTTGTCCAATCCCGCGATGCGGTCGGATACATCCTGCATGGCGGTAAGCATGACGATCGGAACGGCATTGCCGCGCCGGCGCAATTCCCGGCATACCTCGATGCCGTCCATCTTGGGAAGCATCAGGTCGAGCACGATGAGGTCCGGGCGGAAAGGCTTCAGCATGTCGAATACAGCCATTCCGTCGTGGACGGACCGCACTTCATAACCTGCAAGGTTGAGATTGAATTCTAGCAGCATCGAGATGGATGGTTCATCGTCAACGACCAGCACTTTTTTTCTTCGTCACCTTGTTCGGCTCCTTTTACCAGATCTTGACCCCAGTATACTGCCCGAGCTTCAGATAGGAATTAAGGCTGCGTAAAAGGAATGTAAAGTCCACCCAGAAGTTTGACCGAAAGGAAGTCGCAAACCATGTCTTATCATATCGTCCTGGTGGAGCCGGAGATTCCGGCCAACACCGGCAATATCGCCAGAACCTGCGCGGCCACCGGAGCGCATCTGCATCTTGTCCGCCCGCTCGGCTTCAATACCGACGACCGGACGCTCAAGAGAGCCGGCCTGGACTATTGGCATGCCGTCCAGGTCCATTATTACGATTCCTTTCAGGAAGTGAAGGATGCTTTTCCGGAAGGCAGGTTTTTCTACGCCAGCACCAAGGCATCCAAACGCTACGATCAGATGGACTATCGGGACGGAGACTTGCTCGTATTTGGAAAGGAAACCAAAGGGCTGCCTCCCGAGCTTGTCGCAGCCAACCTGGATACGGCGATCCGCATGCCGATGACAGGCAGCGTCCGTTCGCTCAATCTGTCCAATTCTGCGGCGATCGTCCTGTACGAGGCGCTCAGGCAATCGGACTTTCCCGGCATGGCTTGAATATTTGGCGTTCTGTCCAAAAGTTGGAGAATATTAAGCAACTATGAACAGAGGAAGGATTTGCTTCCTCCCATGGAGAATGGTAGGAGAAAAGGACATCCATACGCCCTGTTGCATGATTTGCAAGCCGAAGGGTTGGTTGTGACTAGATAATTCAGACATAAGGAGCGGATACAACCGATGAAACCGGCTGGAGTCGTACGAAAGGTCGACCAATTGGGCCGCATAGTGCTGCCCAAATCCCTGCGCAAGCGTTACCAGATGAACGAAGGAGATCCTGTGGAAATCCTCGTTCAAGGGGATCACATCATTTTGGAGCGATATCGTCCGCGCTGCGTCTTCTGCGGATCGATGGAGCAAGTGACTGATTTCAAGGAACGTTATTTGTGCTCGGAATGCATGGGCCAGATGCAGCATCTGCGCCGCTGATCGTGAAATGATGGCAGAGAAGCCCGATATCGGGGCCGATCTGGTGCAGGCAGCTTCGGAAGCAAGGCCATAAGGCCATGCTCCGGGGCTTTTTTTTGTTTTTGCGGTCTAGCCGTTCGTTCATTGGGTGCCGGAGGAAGGATGAATAATGGTTGAAATTTCCTGAATATTCAGTATGATAGGGACATTCCGGCAGCCTGCTTACAGGCCGGAGCGACAGGAGGAAGGTCCAAATGCAAATGGAATATACGAGGCTGGGCAAGACCGGACTGGAAGTATCCCGGTTATGTCTGGGATGCATGAGTTATGGAATTCCGGATCGGGGCTCCCACCCATGGACGCTGGACGAGCAGGCAAGCCGGCCGTTCATCCGGAGAGCGCTTGAGCTCGGCATCAATTTTTTTGACACCGCCAACAGCTATTCCGACGGCACGAGCGAAGAGATCGTAGGCAGAGCCCTCAAGGATCTTGCGCGCCGAGACGATGTCGTGATCGCGACCAAAGTGTATTTCCCCACGCGACCAGGCCCGAATGGCGGCGGCTTGTCCCGCAAGGCGATCCTGTCGGAGATCGACAACAGCCTGCGCAGGCTGGGCACCGACTATGTCGACCTGTACCAGATTCACCGCTGGGATCCGGGAACCCCGATCGAAGAAACGATGGAAGCACTCCATGATGTCGTGAAAGCGGGGAAAGCGCGGTACATCGGCGCTTCATCCATGTATGCCTGGCAGTTCCTGCAAGCCCAGCATGCGGCGGAGCGGGGAGGATGGACGAAGTTCGTCAGCATGCAGAACCACCTGAACCTGCTCTACCGGGAAGAAGAACGCGAGATGCTGCCTCTGTGCGAGGAGCTTGGCGTCGGCGTCATCCCCTGGAGCCCGCTGGCCCGGGGACGCCTCACCCGCGGCTGGGACCAATCCAGCGATCGCTTTGAAAGCGACCTGCTCATTCCGCGGCTGTATGCCTCCTCGGAGAATTCGGACCGGGTCATCGTCGAGAGGGTCGGGCAAGTCGCGGCGTCGCGCAGCGTGCCGCGGGCGCAGGCTGCGCTGGCGTGGGTGCTCGGCAAATCCGCCGTGACGGCGCCGATCATCGGAGCGACCAAGCCGCATCATCTGGAGGACGCCGTCGCAGCGCTGCAGCTGAAGCTGACGCCGGAGGAGACGGCCCTGCTCGAGGAGCCTTACATTCCCCATCCCGTACTCGGCCACTGAACGGAAACGACGAATAAGCCCCGGCATGATAACATGCCGGGGCTTGTCTGACGATCAGCGTCATCGGATGGGATTATAGTCCCTTGGTTTTGTCGTCGTTGTAGGCGGCTGTGAACATGGCCGTCAGGAACAGCAGGGACACGACAAGAACCACGATGAATGGAACGGACATATGTAGCACCTCCGAACGAATTGATTTCATTATACCCAACCTGCTGGAAAAAGAAAACGGTTCTATTTGTGAACAACCTGTGTCAATCCTCTTTGCGGTATTGACCTGGAGAGCAGCCCGAATGCTTCTTGAATACCTTGCTGAAATATTTCTCGTCGGAGTATCCGACTTGGCTCGAGATCTCCGCAATCTTGAGGGAAGATCCCAGCAGCAGCCGGCCGGCCTTGTCCATCCGCAGCTTCTCCACATAATCGCTGAGCGTCTGCCCCGTTTCCTGGCGGAAGCGGCGGCTTACATGCTCGCGGCTGAGAAAGAAGCGGGAAGCCAGCGTCTGCAAGGACAAGTCTTCCTCCAAATGGCCGTCGATATACGAGATCATCTCGGCGATGATGCTGCGGTCCTGGCGGACTCTTTTGAGCAGGCTTTCCATCCAGTCCAGCAGCAGCAGCCGAAACTCCTTCTCCGTCTCGTCGAGCAGCAGCCGTCCGTCTTCGGCGAAACGGAACGGCAGGGGAGCTGTACGGGACTTGGCCTGCTCGTCTTCGGCATCTTCCGGCAGGAATTCCTTAAGCAGGCGGGTAGACACCATTTCGCTCTGCCGTTCCCATAGGGCGAGGTCTCCAGGCGCGACGATGCCGGAGCGGCGGACTTTGCCGAACCATTCCGTCAAGGCGGCGGTCGCTTCCGCGGGATTGCGGATCCGCAGAGCGAGGCGGAGCGGCTCCTCCAGATCGGTCAAATGCGGAGCGTTGGAAGGCTGCACGGTTCCCGCATGGGAAATCCTCACGCCGGCGGCAAGGAGATTGCGGCGCTGAAGCGTCTGTCTGGCGGATTGGACGGACAATCCGGTCTGCTCGGCTTCCGGCACGAGCCTGCCGATGCCCGCATACAAATCGGCCTTAAGCGTCATTCGCACGGCTTCGAGAAGCCTGGCCGTCCTGTCCGCGATGAAATCATGACCTTCCCAGAACAGGGCAATCACTTCATCGGCCGCATTGGGGGACCGGAAAGCATATCCGCACTGCCATTCGCTGCGCATCAGATCGTTGAATACGTTGATGATGGCGAATTCGAGCAGCTCCTTGTCGCCGCGAAACCGCTTGAGCAGCTTCTCCTGAACCGGAAACAGGCTGAAGACGGCCGTCTGGAAAGCCCCTTGCTGCGGAAAGCCCTGGAATTCGGAGCGGAGCTGCGCGGCAGCCGGCTCGGATTCGTTCGACACCGAGGCCAGCTTGCCGAACAAGTGGCTCCAGTAGACGGGCTTGTACTGGTTCATGGCGATTCCGCTCTCGACTTGGCGCTGCCTTTCCTTCGTTTCCTGGCACCAGGATCCGATCGCGCGCCTGGAAGCTTCCATCAGCTGATCTGGATCGATCGGCTTGAGAATATAGTCGATTCCGCCGTACTTCATCGTTTTGCGTACATAATCGAAGTCGTTGTAGCCGCTTATGGCGATGATCTTCGTCTGGGGATAATGGTCGCTCAGCCATTCCATGAAGCGCAGCCCGTTCGTGATGGGCATATGCACGTCCGTCAGGACAAGCGCGGGCATATGCTCGGCGACGAGCAGCTTGGCCGCTTCGCCGTTGTCGGCTTCAAGAATGAGGTCAACGCCAAGCTCCTTCCATTCCACAAGCAGCTTGACGGCTTCCCGGGCATGGGTTTCGTCGTCGACGATCAATATATTCATGATGATGTTCTCTCCTGTCTCTATATAAAGGGGCAACGCGGAAGCCCGCTGTTCAATCCGCGGCCGGAATGACCAGCGCGACCATCAGCCCGCCAAGCGGCGCCGCTCCGGATTCGAGCTCCATGCGGGCTCTTCCGCCGGAGTGGAGCCTCAGCCTCGCAGCGACGTTGGCCAGTCCGATATGGCTGCCCGACTCGTCTCCGATCTCGCCGTCCCGGCTGATCCGCTGCCTGACGGAGGCCAGCTTGCCTTCATTCATTCCGGGACCGTTGTCGGCGATTTCGATGGTGATCCAGTTGTCCTTCAGCGTCGTGCTGATCGAGACATGGACCATGCCTCCGGCGGGATCGAAAGCATGCTTGAAAATATTCTCCACCACTGGCTGGATAATCATCCGCGGCACGGAAGCCTGCTGCGCGTCGGGATCGCCGGCAATCTCGTAGGTCAGCTTGTCGCCGAACCGGTGCCGCTGCAGCTCCAGGTAAGACCGGGTATGATCGATTTCCTGGGAAATAGAGACAAACTCCTCCGCCGTATTCATCGAGTAGCGCATCATTTTGCCGAGCTGCATGATCAGCTTGTACAGATCAGGGACTCCGCGCTGCAGCGCCGTCGTGCCGATCGATTGCAGGGCATTGTACAGGAAATGAGGATGAACCTGTGCCTGGAGCGCCTTGAGCTGATTCGTCTTGTTCGCCAGCTCGAGCCGATATTCGCGAAGGACGAGATTGTTGATCGTCTCCATCATCATCCGGAAGCGCCTGGCCAGCTGTCCGATCTCATCCGACTGGCGCAAATGGATATCGGTCTCGAGGCGGCCGGACTGGATCTGGTTGACGTAGCCCGTAAGCTGCTTGATCGGCCTGGTGATCCAGAAGGAAACGAACAGCGCCGTCAGCGTCACGAGAAGCAGGGAGCCGAGCAGCACCCATGTATTGGCCTGCGTAATCTGACGGGTCGCTCCATGCAGGACGGAAGGAGGGATGCGTTTGACGAGCACCCAATCATGATCGCCGGCTTCAAGCGATTCATAAATGAACACGCTTTTGGAGTGGGAGTCCTTCAGCTCCACGTTGCCGCTCTCCCCGGCGGAGGCCAGCTTCAGGATCGGTTCGGCCCATGGCTCCTTCAGCTTCAGGCCCTTGCCGTATTGGCCGGGGCCATAGATGATGGTTCCGTCGTGCGCGAGCAGGAACACCTCCTCGCCGCCGCCGGCGCTGTACAGCTGGGCGCAGATGGAATCGATGACTTCGGTTGTGATGTCCAGCGCAAGCGTTCCCATCTGCTTGCTGCTCGGAATTTGATAGACCGGGCGGATCAAGGTGATGACGGGCCGGGACAGGATGAGCGGCGTGGAGTTGATTCCGTAGCTGCTGCTCATATGAAGAGGCTTTATCGTGTAAGAGATGTCGGCAGGCAGCGTCGTTCCCGGCGCAGTTACGATCTGATCCGTCCTCTTGTACTGGCCCCGGGAGAAGAGATACCCGCGTTCCGCTCGGCCCGAGTGGAGGTAGACCTGATAAATCTCCTTGACCGACGAGGACATGAGCTGCAGGCTGACGAAGATCTGATTGTCGACCAGGTAATCGCTGCGTCCTGTTTCAAGCGTCCTGTACAGGGTAGTGTCCGAGTAAGGAGCGAGAGATGTTTGGAAAAAAGACTGAAAATAGTTGGCCAGATTCGTCTTGCCCTGATAAAGGAGGCTCGAGTTCTGCCGAACCGTGTCGTTGGCGACGAAATCCGCTGTCCGTGTATTGGTGATGATGAGCGATGCCAGCATCGGAACCGCGATCGCCAGCAGCAGGAAAACGGAGCAGGAAAACGGCCAGCTTGGTTCGGATGCTTCGCTTGATCCAGTAGAATTTCAAGCTCTCGATGCTCCTTTATGGGCCTATTTAACTACGCCCTTATCGTATTATAGCGGTCCCCAATGGCGGCATCAATATTTTACCCCTATTGCGTCATCATCCTCTGTGGGAGCCGTGAAAGCGAAAGCGTATACTTGAGGAAAATCGACAAGCTGTCCGGATAAGGGCGCTTGGCAGTGGAAAGACTTACTATGATTCCTTCTAGAGAAAGGGGAGAAACGGGATGAAAAGCAAAGGATGGTCGAGCCAGTGGCTGCAGCAGATCGTATTCACGGGCCCTGCGACACTTGCGTTCGCGATAATCGTCGCACTTCCCTTCTTCATGGGCATGTTTTACTCCATTACGGACTGGAATGGGGTAGGAGGCTATAATTTTGTCGGATTCGACAACTTCTCCAGGCTGTTCCATGACCAGACATTCATCAACTCCTTCAAGTTCACCGTGAAATTCACGATCGCAGCCGTCATCTTGTCGAACCTGGTCGGCTTCGTTCTGGCGCTGCTGCTGACGCAGCCGGTCAAGTCCCGCAACGTGCTTCGGACGATTTTCTTCATGCCGAACGTCATCGGCGGCCTGCTGCTCGGCTTCATCTGGCAGTTCATTTTTGTAAAAGGCTTTACGGCCGTAGGCGACAAAACGGGCTGGGCGTTCTTCAACCTGCCTTGGCTCGGCGACGAGCCGACCGCGTTCTGGGGCATCGTCATCGTGACGATCTGGAGCACGGCGGGCTACTTGATGGTCATCTACATTTCCGCGCTCATCAATGTGCCCCGCGATCTGATTGAAGCGGCTTCCATCGACGGAGCGACCGCCTGGCAGCGCCTGCGCCATATCACGGTGCCGCTGATCATGCCTGCCGTTACGATCGCGCTGTTCCTCGCGCTGTCGTGGTCGTTCAAGTCCTTCGACATCATCCTGTCGCTGACCAAGGGCGGACCGTACAACTCGACGCAATCCGTCGCGCTCAACATCTACAACGAGGCGTTCCAGAACAACAACTTCGGTTACGGCACGGCGAAGGCGCTCGTATTCTTCATCGTCGTCGCGCTGCTGACCTCGCTCCAGGTGTACCTGACTAAACGCCGGGAGGTGCAGGCTTAATGGAAACGTCCCGATACCGGACCAGCACGTTCGTGCTGGAAATTATCGCTCTCCTGGTCGCGCTGGTATTCCTGGTGCCGTTCTACTTCCTGGTAAGCAACTCGCTGAAGAAGTACGGCGATATCCTGCTCGACTCCGCTGCCTTGCCGAGTCCTGCGACGTTCGACAACTTCACGAGAGCATGGGAGATCATGAAATTCCCGGCTTCGTTCGCGAACTCGCTCGTCATTACGCTGACAAGCATCGTCGGACTAACGGTCATCTGCTCGATGGCCGCTTACCGGATGGTGCGCCGTCCGACGAAGTACAACAACTTCCTGTTCATGATCTTCGTCGCAGCGATGGTCATTCCGTTCCAATCGATCATGATTCCGCTCGTCAAGACGGCCAGCTGGTTCCACCTGACGAGAAGCCTTCCAGGCTTGTGGGTCTGCTACATGGGCTTCGGCTCATCGCTCACGATCTTCCTTTACCACGGCTTCGTGAAGTCGATTCCGGCGGAGATCGAGGAATCGGCGACCGTGGACGGCTGCTCGCCTTACGGGGTGTTCTGGAGAATCGTCTTCCCGCTCCTCAAGCCGATGACGGCGACGATCATCATCCTGAACAGCCTCTGGATCTGGAACGACTTCCTGCTGCCGAACCTGATTCTCGGCGAAGGCCAGCGGACGATTCCTCTGTCCACGTACAGCTTCTTCGGCCAATACACGAAGCAGTGGGATCTGGCTCTTGCCGGTCTGGTCATGGGCATCCTGCCGATCCTGATCTTCTTCCTGACGCTTCAGCGTCATATCATTTCCGGCATTACGGCCGGATCGGTAAAAGGCTGATCAACGAAAATTCCGGAAAGGAAGCTGGCGATCGCCTCCGTGCGTTCGTCAGCTTCTTTTCTATTTCGATTTATTTCTATGAATATATTGATTTGCCGATGAGGGATCAATATATTCCCCCTATATTCGCAATATGTTCTGTGGGAACGTTTGCGCAGTTTGATTTATACTTAAAAAGCTCCAATATAAGCGTTAAATGCAACCAGTTGGACATACTATCGTGGAGCACGATTTCAAGGGGGTAAAAAAGCAATGTTGAAAAAAGGATTGCTTACGGCCGTCTCTGCAGGCCTGGCTATTTCGATTCTGGCAGGCTGCAGCACGACGAACAACGGCGGCAACACGGAAGGAAACGCCAATGCCAATACCGGCTCCGGCGCTAGCGGAGAGCAAGTAACGCTGAATATTTTCCAATTCAAGGTTGAGATCGCCGATGCGATGAACCGCATGAAAGCCGATTACGAAAAAGAGCATCCGAACGTCAAGCTGAACCTCGAAACGATGGGCGGCGGAGCCGATTACGGCGCGGGCCTGAAAGCGAAATTCGCTTCCGGCCAAGAACCCGACATCTTCAATAACGGCGGCAACTCCGACCTGAACACGTGGGTCGACAAGCTGGAGGATCTCTCGGACCAGCCTTGGCAGGGCGATGTCGTCGAGACGGCGAAGGAAGCCATTACCCGCGACGGCAAAAACTACGGCCTTCCGATGGGCATCGAAGGCTACGGCTTCATCTACAACAAGGATCTGTTCGCCAAAGCCGGCATCACGGAGCCTCCGGCTACGATGACGCAGCTCAAAGCAGCAGTGGAAAAGCTTAAAGCCGCCGGCATCACGCCTTTCTCCAACGGCTATCAGGAATGGTGGGTTCTCGGCAACCATACGTTCAACGTAGGTCTGGCCGATCAGGAGGATCCAGCCGCGTTCGTGAAGACGATGAACGAAGGCAAAGGCGGAATCGAAGGCAACAAGGTGTTCCAGAACTGGTTCAACCTGCTCGACCTGACGATTCAGAACAGCAACAAAAACCCGCTCACAACCGACTACAATACGCAAGTAACGCTGTTCGCCAGCGGCAAAGCAGCGATGATGCAGCAAGGCAACTGGACGCAGGTGCAAATCGACGGCATTACGCCGAACATGAACATCGGCCTGCTGCCGATGCCTATCGACGACAGCGAGAAGAGCGGCAACATTTTCGTCGGCGTGCCTAACTACTGGGTCGTGAACAAGAACTCCAAGAACAAGGAAGCCGCCAAGGAATTCCTGAACTGGCTGGCTACGTCCGAGACCGGCAAGAAATACACGGTCAACGAGTTCAAGTTCATCCCGGCTCTGAAAAACGTTGAAGTGACCGACGAATCGATTCTCGGACCGATTGCGACGGACATCATGAAGTACAGCAAGGAAGGCAAGACGAACGGCTGGTACTTCAACCAAATGCCGGAAGGCGTGCCTCAGGAGGTCGGCGCGGAAATGCAGGCCTATGTGGCAGGCAAATCCGACAAGGCGCAGCTGCTGAAAAACATCCAGAAGAAATGGAACGACATGATCAAGAAGTAAGCGGCTTGATCCAGCAGAGTGAGCTTCCCCGGCAGCCAGCGGCTGCCGGGGTTTTTCATGGCCTGGCGGCAGGGCTGGCGGAGACGGGCTGCCGCCTCGTGCGCAAACGTGTGCGTGCAGAGGGATCAAGACGGCCGCAGGAGGAGGGCGTTTCTTTCGTTCGACAAAGGTAACCGATCTATCTTTACTCTTGTTTCGACAGCCGATTTCGACAAAAAGGTGTAGAATATTGACAGTCCTCCCGGAAGTCAATATTCTACACCTTTTTGTTCAACATTTTCTGTGGTAACGCTTGCATGTCAAAGGGTATACTTCATTTGCAAGAACAAGTAAACACTTCAATTGTAAAAAGAGGGTCAACATACCAAGGAGGAATTTCCTATGAAAAAGGGATTGCTTACCGTCATGTCCGCGGGTCTCGCGCTTAGCGTAATGGCTGGTTGCAGCACATCGGGCGGCAACAGCGGCAGCTCCGCAGACCAGAACACGAGCCCTGCGACAAACGCGGCTTCCAATACGAATGCAAGCGGCGGCGACAGCGGCAAAAAAGTGACGCTGAATATTTTTCAATTCAAGGTCGAAATCGCCGACGCGATGAACCGGCTCAAGGCCGATTACGAGAAAGAGCATCCCAACGTCACGCTCAATGTCGAGACAATGGGCGGAGGCGCAGACTACAGCGCAGGCCTGAAGGCGAAGTTCGCCGCCGGCCAGGAGCCCGACATTTTCAACAACGCGGGCAACTCGGAGCTGACGACATGGATCGACAAGCTGGAGGATCTGTCCGACCAGCCTTGGGCGGGCGATATCATCGATTCGGCCAAGGATCAGATTTCCCGGGACGGCAAGCTGTACGGAATGCCGGTCGGCGTAGAAGGCTACGGCTTCATTTACAACAAGGACCTGTTCGCAAAAGCAGGCATCACGACTCCGCCGAAGACGCTCTCCGAGCTCGAAGAAGCGTGCAAAAAGCTGGAAGCTGCAGGAATCACGCCGTTCTCCGACGGCTACCAGGAGTGGTGGGTGCTGGGCAACCATCTGTTCAACGTAGGCTTGGCCAACCAGGATGACCCTACGGCATTCGTCAATAGCGTGAACGAAGGCAAAGGCGGACTTGTCGGCAACCCTGTGTTCCAAAACTGGTTCAAACTGTTCGACCTCACATTGAAATACAGCAACAAAAACCCGCTGACGACGGACTACAACACGCAAGTGACACTGTTCGCAAGCGGCAAGACGGCCATGATGCAGCAAGGCAACTGGACGCAGGTGCAAATCGACGGCATTACGCCGAACATGAACATCGGCCTGCTGCCGATGCCTATCGACGACAGCGAGAAGAGCGGCAACATTTTCGTCGGCGTGCCTAACAACTGGGCTATCAACAAAAACTCCAAAAATAAAGAGGCCGCGAAGGAATTCCTGAACTGGCTGGCAACGTCCGAGACGGGCAAGAAATATATCGTGAACGAATTCAAATTCATTCCGGCTCTGAAATCCATCGAAGTCACCGACAGCAAAGTGCTCGGCGCCATCGCCAACGACATCGTTGCCTACAACAAAGAAGGCAAGTCCTCCGGCTGGTTCTTCAGCCAAATGCCTGAAGGCTTCCCGCAGGAAGTCGGTTCCGAAATGCAGGCTTATGTCGCCAAGAAAGTCGACCAAAATCAGCTGATGCAAAACATTCAAGACAAGTGGAACAGCATGAACAAGAAGTAAGACCGTTCTGAAAAGCGCCTCTGGAGCATATATGCTTCAGGGGCGCTTTTTTGCATGGAAGCGTAAGCAGACGTTGGACGGACTGTCTGGGCCTCTAGCGGATCGAGATGGCGAAAGCTCGAGTAGGGGCATGAGGCGCAGGAGCGCATCGATTTTCTTGCTCGGCATGAATGCGAACATAGATATAGGCCGGCATCTCTGCCGTCCGCCAGGAGGGATGGCCATGTCTGGACAGGAAATCATGCTGAACTTGAGCGAACCAGGCGCCGAGCGGTTTCATTTGTTCGGCAGGGAGGAGGTCGAGCAGGCGATGAAGCGGGCGCTGGAGCCTCGGCGCGGGAACGAGCGGCTGCCGGAGACGCTGCGGAAGCTGGCCGGCAAGTCGATCCCGGATTCCTGGGAGTGCCTTTCCGTGCCGACGCCGCTTGCGGCGCTGGATCTGCTGCTCAGAGACAAGCAGTGGACGGGAGATGCGGCGGGAGCGGTGCCAGCCGAGCCGAAGGCGCTGGAGCTGATGCGGCTGCATGGTCTGGATGCGGAGAGCTTCGGCGATGTCGGAAGCGTCAGGGACAAGAGCGTCTTACGGCTGGAAGCGGTGCGCATGCTCTATTGGGAGCAAGCCGGGTGGGAGACGTCTGAAGGCGCTGAGGCCCGGGACGCAGCGGCTGCCTTGACCGTGCCGGGCGGCTGCCGGGTCGCTGTCGTCCGGCTGCCCGACTGCCGGTGGGGAGCGGCCCAAGGAGAGGCTTGGACGGATAGCGCGGAAGCTTTGCGGCTGCTCGGAGCCGACGGACCGAAGCTTGCAATTGGAGCCGGACCGGATCGAACCGAGATTGCCGCGATCGGCTCGCTCACGACTGGAATGCCGAATTTGGAGACGGCGTGGATCGCAGCCGAGCCGCAGATCATCCGCCGTCTGGCGGGATTGCAGCGGGCTGCGGGGACGGCCGGCTTGTTGGGCGGCCGCATCATGGAGGAGCTGCTGGAGATCGGCTCGCTGTCCGATCGCATCGATGAGGCTGCTGCCGGTTGGGATGAGGCGCTGCAGCGTCTGGAGGCGATGCTCCGCACGACGATGCCGCCATCGGTCGGCTGGCGAAGGGCTGCGCGAGCCGGCGAGCTGTCGCTGCTGCTGCCGGAAGGGCTAGGGCTTGCGGCGCTGGCGAAAGTGGCCCGCCTGAAAGGAATCGGCTTTTCCGGCGGCAGCATTCAGGGCCGCGGGCGGCCGCGCGCCGTCGTAACGATCAGCTGCGAAGCAGGATCGGGCGGAGCCCGGCTGGAGCATGGAGTCACGCTGCTCGGGGAGACGATCGGCGAGTTCCAGGCCAGGTCGTAGTCGCAGTAGTTTGGATGCCAAGGCTGACTGGGCTGCAACGGCTGCGCAGCAGTGCAAGGGAGGTGCGGATGGTTGGCGGCATGGTGCGGTGCGAGGGAAGGTAACGGATGGTTGGCGGCATGGTGCGGTGCGAGGGAAGGTAACGGATGGTGGTCGGCATGGTACGGTGCGAGAGAAGATAACAGATGGTTGGCGGCGTGGTGCGGTGCGAGGGAAGGTAACGGATGGTGGTCGGGACGCCTCGCGAGGGCGGGATATATGGATAGTTGTAGGGCAGAGATATGCGAATAGTTGGCGGCGTGGGGGCGGTCCGAGAGAAGGTAACAGATGGTTGGCGGCGTGGGGCGGTGCGAGAGAAGGTAACAGATGGTTGGCGGCGTGGCGYGGTGCGAGGGACAGGTAACCTTGCGTATTGACGCCGGTCGTGAT
>NZ_CBRA020000184.1:0-17811 GCF_000469945.2 Paenibacillus sp. P22
CGGCAGCGCAGCGGAGACGGCCGGCAGCGGCGTGCCGGAGGAGGACAAGCAAGCAAGCGGGCCGAGCAGCCTTGAACGTTCGCAGGCCGACAAGCAGGCGCTGTCGCTGAAGGTGCTGGGAAGCATGGAGCTGTACAGCCCGGACGGCCGCCTGCTCACCTGGCGCACCCGCAAGACCAAGGAGCTGTTCGCCTATCTCTGGCATCATCGGGGACAGCCGGTCTACAAATACGCCATTCTGGAGCATTTATGGCCGGAAGATCCGGCAGAGCGGGCGCAGAAGCTGCTGCATACGTCGCTCTATTACTTGCGGAGCCTGTTGAAGTCGGAGGGCTGCGGGGAGATCGTCCGATACGGCGACGAACGGTATTGGATCGACTCGGCTGCCATCCGCAGCGACCTGGAGGAGCTGCTGGACGGATTGAAGGCAGGCTTTGGCGGAGAAGGCGGACCGCATGTGCTGGCGCTGTATCGAGGCGATTATCTGGAAACGGAACATTATCAATGGGCGGACGCTTATCGGCTCGAGCTGCGCTCCGCCTTCACCGCCGGTCTTCTGGAATGCCTTGATAGAGGGGGCAAGGAGTCCCGTGCGATGCTTCTGAGCAAGCTCGTCGAGCTTGGCCATGGGGAGTACGACGATCTGCTGGCGGACGCCTATGATGGCGGCGGCGACAGGAGCGGCGCGCGCCAAGCGCTGGCCATCAAAGAAAGACATAGGCTGGAAGAGGGCTAGCGCGGAAAAGCCGACATTCCGAAGAAAAAGGCTGTCGAATGTTCATTCGATAGCCTTTTTTGTCGTTTTTTGGAAGGGATGTTGTGAAAATGTTGAGAATGGATCTGCTACAGTAGGCAAAACGCATTCTAGCATAAGGTGGGAGACAGATGAAAAAATGGGGATCTCTGCTGCTTATCCTCTCGATCCTGTTCACATCCGTGCCGACGGCATTCGCAGCCGTCCGAACGGACTGGGATCTGAGAGCTCCGCGCGGCATCGCGACGGACAGCAGCGGAAAATTATATGTGGCGGATCTCAGCAACCATCGCATTCAGATCTACAACCGGGATGAGAGCTTGTACATGACGCTCGGGGTCAAGGGCGTCCTCGGCTCGGACAACGATCATTTCAATACGCCGAAAGCAGTGGCCGTCGACCAGACGACAGGAGATATCTATGTCCTGGATTATTCCAATGCCCGCATTCAGGTGTTCGGGAGCCAGGGAGCCTATATCCGGTCCATCGCCCTTCCCAGCGGGAATCCCGTGCCGGAGGCGATAGCGCTTGACGGCAGAGGCCATATATTCGTCACGGACCAGAACTATCTGGTCTATCGCTTCAATACGAATGGCACAGGCTACAAGCTCATCGCCAATTCGCCGCAGCTCGCCGACAGGCCGATGGGAATCGCGGCCGATTCCAAGGGCAATCTGTACATCACGCAATATTGGACCAGCACCGTGGTCGTGTATGCGTACAACAGCGCTGCGGACACGTACGCCCCTCAGAAGACGATCGGGGAAAAGAATGTGTCCGGAACCGACAACGCTCATTTCAACAAGCCTTGGGGAGTGTCCATCGACCGCAACGACCGCATGTACGTCTCCGACGGCGGCAACAAGCGGGTGCAGGTGTACAACAGCAACGGCAGCTACGCCATGACTCTTGCCGACGCGAACCTGGTCGAGCCCTCCCAGGCGACCTCGGACAGCGACGGCAACGTGTATGTGGTTGACGGCAATAAGTCCCAGCTTCTATTGTTCAATGCACAGGGGAATTTCGTGAAAATTCTCGGTCAGAATACCGCTCCGACCTTCGAGGGAAGCCAAGCAGCACTGACGGTAGCCCAGAATGCTTCCCCTGCCGATATCAAAACCCTGCTGCGCGTCAATGACAGCGACACGGGGCAGACTCTGACCTGGGCGCTGACGGCAGCTCCGGCGCATGGTACGGTGAGCTTCGGGCAGACAACGGCCGCAAGCGGAGGCTCGGGGCTTGCGCCGACCGGCGCGATGACGTATCAGCCGGCTGAAAACTATTTCGGCTCCGACAGATTCACCGTGACAGTAAGCGATGGAGCAGGGGGCACGGCAGCCCGGACGATCACTGTAACCGTGAAGCAGCAGGCGTCAACTCCGACAGCTGATCTGGCCAGCGGCACTGTCGTGCCGGACAACAGCTATGTTGTCCTGAGCACGGCAACGGCTGGCGCGACGATCTATTACACGCTCGACGGAACGGCGCCGACAACGGGAAGCCCTGCCGGCACAAGAGTGGGCATCAGCGGCGCTCCCGGAGATATCGTGACGGTCAAGGCGATGGCTGCGGGACCGAACCTTGTCTCCAGCGATACGGCCACCTTCACGTACATCATCGAAACGCCGGCGCCGACGGATCTGACGGCGAGCGCAGGCGACGGACAAGCTGTGCTGGCCTGGAATGCGGCGCGGGGAGCGGTGGCCTACAGCGTCTATCAAAGGACGGAAGCGGGCAGCTACGGGCCGGCTCCAGTCGCGACTGTCGAGGGCACCTCTTATACCGCAGCGGGCTTGAATAACGGAACGACCTATTCTTTCAAAATCAAGGCTGTCCTTCCGAGCGGCGGCGGCGGTTATTCCAATGAAGCCACCGCGACGCCGATGTCCGGCAATACAGATCTGACTGGCCTTTCCTTGTCGGCGGGCGAGCTGAGCCCGGCCTTCTCGACCGGAACGAGACACTACACGGTCAGCGTGGGCAGCGGGGTGGACAGCCTGACCATCGCGCCGAGCGTGGCGGATACGGTATACGGAACCGTTACGGTCAGCGTGTATGACGGCGCGGGCTTGCTGGTCGACGGTCCCCATGTCCTGCACGGCGGCTTGGAATCGCCGGCATTGCCTCTGGCCGAAGGGGACAATAGAATCGACCTCTTGGTGAGCGCGCAGGACGGCAGCACCATGACCTATACGCTGACGGTGTCGCGAGCGGCACCGGCAACACCGACACCGGCGCCTTCGGAAGAACCGACAGAACCGCCGACCGAAAAACCGACTGAATCATCAACGCCGACTCCAACGCCGACTCCAACACCGACACCGACTCCATCCCCGGACTCGGATGGAGATCAGAGCGGCAAGGCTTCTGCCCGGCCTTCCCCGACACCTGCCGCTTCGCCCGGCTTGAGCGTGACGGTGAACGGGCAGCCGAAGGATCAGCTTGTGACCGTATCGACTGAAAGTGTGAACGGACAGACGATGCTCAACGCGACAATGGACTCCGCCAAATTGCTGGCTCAGCTTGCGGCCTCAGGGAGCGAGCCTCGGATTGTCATTCCGGCCGCAGGCGAGAAGGTCGATGGAGTATCCGTCGTTCTGGCCGGCGACCTCGTCAAGGCGATGGGCGGCCGCAACGCCGTGCTTGAAGTGCAGTCCCCGAGCGGCAGCTACACGCTGCCGGCGGCACGATTGGATATGGATCGCCTGTCGGCTCAGCTTGGCGCCGCGGACCGGCTCTCAGAGATAACGGTTCGAATAAATGTCGTCAAGGGCGATGCGGCGATGGCAGCGCGGGCGGAAAAGGCAGGCGTCAACAATGGCTTCAGCGTGGTCGCGGCACCTGTGGAATTCATGGCGACGGCATCCTACAACGGAAAAAGCATCGATGTCGACCGCTTCGGCTCCTATGTGAAACGTGAAATCCCGCTGCCTGCAGAAGCGGATCCGGCCCGAATAACGACCGCGATCGTTCTGGACAAAGACGGAACGGCAAGGCATGTGCCGACCTTCATCCAGAAGAGGGATGGAAGCTACTATGCCATCGTCAACAGCTTGACGAACAGCGCCTATGCGCTCATCTATCATCCGGTCGCATTTGCCGATGTTGCGGGGCACTGGTCCGAATCGGCTGTGAACGACCTTGCCTCCCGAATGGTGGTCAACGGCGTCGACGCCGCGCATTACAAGCCTGATGCGCCTGTCACCCGCGCCGAAATCGCCGCTATCATCGTGCGGGCGCTCGGCCTTGCTCCGAGCTCCGCAGCCTCCGCGTTCACCGATGTCGGCTCCGGCGACTGGTACGCAGGCGCGCTAGCGGCTGCACAGGAGTACAGCCTTGTCAAAGGCGAAGGGAATGGCACCTTCGGCCCGAGCCGCAACGTAACCCGCGAGGAAGCTCTGACCATGCTGGCCAGAGCGATGACGCTGGCCGGTCTTGACGTCAAGAGCGGAAATGATATCGGCGACGTCCTGGCTCCGTTCGCCGACGGCGGCAAGGTCAGCGTATGGGCGCAGCAATCCGTCGCTGCCGCTCTGAAGCTCGGACTGGCGCAGGGCTCCGGCAAGGGGCTGGAGCCGAAGCGGCCGATCACCAGAGCGGAGACGGCAGCCCTCGTGCAGCGGCTGCTCGTCAAAGCCCAATTGATCGACACGATTCAATCACGATAAGGCAATGAAAGGCCCCGGGCGGTTGCCCGGGGCCTTTCATTGGTTTTATTCCAGATGGAGCGGCCTATTTGAAGGCCGAATAAGGAATGACAAACTCCGGCATGCCTTCCGCATAGGAGGTGTACTCGTACTGGGTGAAGTAAATGACGATTCCGTTGCGGTTGAGGAAATAGTCCCGGTCCGCCTCGATGGTCTGGAACGGTACCATCAAGTCCATGTGCCGATTTTTAATCTGGTCCTTGATTTCCTTGTTGATCGCCGACACATAGTTTTCCTTGCCGCCGGCAGCCTCTTTCAAGGAAAGCACGTCGCCCGTCGCGAGATCGAAGGTGTAAGGCTGGCGGACCGTCATGCCATGCGCTCCCCCGGTATAGACGTAGTAGTCCACGTAGAGGCTCAATTTTCCCTTTTCGTTATAGGAGACCGTGTATTGGCCATCCAGGCTCGGCGTGCGGACATCGGCTTTCGGGTTGCCGGCCAGAATCTTCATGTTCTCTTTGGCTTGAGGGTCCATCTCCTTGGAGCCTTCCGCCACGTTCCGGTCCGCTTCTTTCTTCAAGAAGGCATTGATCTTGTTTTGCACGGCCGTGTCGCTATAACCCGACAAGACGGGATAGTACACATGGATCGACTTGCCGCCTTCCTCCGAGGCGATAGCTTCCGTGCCGATCTTCAGCTTGTTTTCCTGAACGGCATGAATGCCGATCATTTTGCTGGCCTGCTCATAGGAGACGGCATAGCCCATCTGCTCCAGCAGGACTCGGAGCGGCAGATACGTCGTATTATTCTGCACGATCGCTTCCGATCCGTTGTATATAGGCTGCCCGTTGAGCTTGAAGCTGCTGTCCTTCAAGCCGATCTGCAGGACACGGTCTCTTCCCGTTATTTTCACCGTATCGGCTGCCTTCTCGTACGTCGTGCTCAGGCCGAGGCTGGCGTTCAGGCTGCGCAGCGCGATGTACGTCGTATTGTCTTTATGGATCGTAGCGATGCTCGTTCGTTTTCCTTCGATGCTGAATGGCGTCGCAGTGGTCTTGAGAATTGGGCTGGCTTTTGCCGCGGCTGCTTGCCCGGCAGGCAAGGACAGCGCCATCGGCGCCGTCAGAAGAGCGGCTGTCAGCGTGGCCGCGAGCAGATTTCTTTTCCGGTTTTTTTTATTCATGTCCAACATTCCTTTCTCATGCTAGTCAACTGCCTATCGGGTTGATTACCCTCCATTAACGAAGGCTATTCGGCAAATGTTGCAAGTCCTAAAAAACCAGCCCCGGCATAAATATGCTGATGAGGAGTGTGAGGGTATGGACAAGATGGCGCAGCGTTTTTACCAGTTGAAGCAGAAGCAGAAAGAGATCGAGCAGGAGCTGTCCGAGCTCCGCAGCGGAATCATCCAGCATTGTCTGGAGCTGGCGGCGCCCGAGCTTGAAGCGGGAAGCTATAGGATCAAGCTGGTTTCACAGGAGCGCAAGGAATACGACGATAAGAAGCTGTACGAGGCATTGCCCGACCCCGAGCTGTGGCGGCTGCTTTCCAAGGCCGATTCGGCCAAGATCGCGAGCCTGGTCAAGCTGAACGTTCTAACGGAAGAGAGCCTGAAGGACACGTATTCGGTTAAAAAAAGTGACGCTGCTGCAAGTGGACAGGAAATAGGGAGAAGTCGATTTCTCCCGGCGGAGATTTGGAAGGACGGATGCATTGCAGGCAGCCTGATGATCCGAAGCAGTAGGGAACCGCAGCAAACGGCAGCATTTCCTGGTTCCCGGAAAGGCCCAACAAAAGAAAAAGACAGGGGGAGCACATTCCCGCCTGTCTTTCCTATTGTCTTGGGGTTATTTGACGATGCCTTGGTCATCCGCAACCGCAAAGTTGTAGTTCACCGAGCGGACGATCCTCTCGCCTTTGTCGGTCACGCCCTCCACGTCGAAGGAGATGTTGTAGATGCCGGGCTCGGCCGGCGCTGTCAGAGGCATGTTCAGGCTGCCGTCGACGGCCAGGTCCGGAAGCTGGCGGGTAGAGGAGAAGGATGCCGGGCGGCCGGGGACCGATTTGGTCAGCTTGGGACGTTTGACGCTGCCTTTGATCGGCTTGCCGAAGTCGACGGAGAGCTGGACCGCTTCGCCTTTGCGGACCACTTTTCGGCTCGCCTTCAGCTTCGCGGGGGCTGAGCCCTCGATCTGCGCCATCGCGAAGAAGGCGTCGTTTTTGCCGTCCAGCTTCAGGCTCCATTCCCCCGCCTCGGGCCGCATGACCTGGAATGCCCGGCGGACCGCCTTGCCGAAGATGCCGTCGGGATCGCTGTCCGCCGGAGCGGCCACGGAAGGATAGACTTGCCCCGACGGGGAAACGAGAGTCAGCGATGTGTCCTCCCGGCTCGTCATGACTTCCAGAGCGACGCTGCCGATTCCGCTCTCGAGCGGGAATGAGACGGCCGATGAGCCGTCCACGGGGCCGCCGCGCAGGATCAGGCCGGCATCCTGCCCTTCTGCGTTCGCCGCCAGAGACGGCGAACCGAGTGTTGCTTGCAGCTGCCCGGAAGCAGCTGCTTCCGGCGCTGCTTGCGGCTGTCCGCTCGGCATTGCGGCTCCGGATGGGGCAAGAGCGGCCGTGGCCAGCTTCAGCTTCGGCTGCACGAGGCTCCACGTCTGGGAGGCTCGCGCCATGGCGCTGTGCGAGATGTTCTTGGTAAAGCTCTGAATGCCGTAGGGCAGACCCATGGCGGAATATACGGATACTGCGCCGTCATCCTCGCCCGGAAGAACGGCATGGGCGAACCAGTAGCTGGTGAAGATGCCGTCGTCTCCCTCGCCCCCGGACATATAGGTCTTGGTCGCGTTCACTTCCGGCTTGACGTCGGTCTGGGCGCGGAAGCCCGCCATATAGGACGTCTGCAGGGAATAGACGGCGTCATCCTGCTGTCCCATGATCGCGCCGAGCCAGGAAGTCCAATTGCTGTAGGCCATGTCCGCCAGCTCCGAGCCCCGGTTCGGTGTCGAGAGCTGATGGACCACGTTCACGTAAGGGGAAGCCCCGTAATAGACGAGCGCCGCCTGCGTGTCGATGCCGCCTTTGGAGTGGGCGATGATGTTGAGCTTGGGCACGTTGTAATAAGCAGCGACCTTGCGGATCAGGGAGGCGAGAATGGGGCCGTTCTTCCACATGTCTCCGCCCGGACCGTCGGCATCGGGAAGCTGCACGAACGCCGTCCGGTACCCGGCATTATAGGCGGCGTCATAGTAGCTGTCGGTCCCGATCCAGCGCTCGTACGTAGAATGAAGCCCCTGGACGAACAGCAGGACGGGCTTGTCGGACGAGGCTTGGGACGGCACCGCGCCGGTGTACCAGTTGCCGGATTGGCCGGCGGCGTTTTCTTTGTGCAGCAGCGGGGCCGGAGCGGCGTGGATCGCTTGGGGAAAAGCCAAGGCTGCCCCCATGACCAGCGCAAGCGCGGCTTTTTTTTGTTTCTCAACGTAAATCTCTCTCCCTTCGGCTGATGGAATCGTTTTCCATATCCAAAGTAAATGAGAAAGATTTACGGAGTATTCGAACGAAATGAAGGTTCTACGAAGACGGCCGGTCCACAGGCGGCTGGAGCCGCGTCAACGGAGCGGATCCTTCCGGAGGTGCCTCAGCACCATCTCTTCCATCTGATCCAGAATCCGCTGATATTCGCCTTCATCGCCGTCCACCATGAAGTTGACGGCGAGGCCGTCTCGGACGGACCAGAATATATACGACGCCGCGGATTCATCCAGATCGGGGCGGAATTCCCCGCTTGCCTTGCCTTCGGCCAGCAGCCGCCCGACAATGCCGAGTCCCTTGTCCCGGTAGTTGTTATGCATGCCGACCAGCTCGGGATTGCGGGAAATATAGACCATGAATTCGAGGTGGAAGGTCAGCCATTTCCGCAGGTCGGCCAGCGACTGGTTCCGGAAGCGGGTGAACAAGCTCTTTATTTTAGCCGTGGCTCCGTTCAGCCGGTTGAACGGGCCGTGCACGATTTCGGCCATTTCATCCATGCGGCTGTGGGCCAGCTCGATGTACATTTCTTCCTTGCTGGAGAAATATCCGTACAGGGCGCCCTTGCTCATGCCCGAGCGGCGGACGATATCGTCCACGGATGTCGCCTGGAAGCCCTTTTCGACAAAACAGTCCAGGGCCGCTTCCAAAATGGAAGTCCGTTTTTCTTTTCGGTACTGCTCGGTAACCTTTGGTGCCATCGTCGATCTCCTTTTGCCTTATGTTTGCTTCCCTCGGGATAAAGTTCCTAAGCCATGGAACGATGAAGGATCCATCCGCTAGGGAAATCATAGCATAAATAGGCTCCAATGCAGGCTGGATGCGAGGAAGAAGTTGAATCGGGAAAGGTTGTTCTTGATGTCCAGATCCTTCCTCTTTTATAATAAAGACTGATCAGTCGGTTTTAATTGTTATGGCTCTTATTCTACCACTCATTGCGGAGGGATCAAGCCTTGATTACATTCAAACGTTTGAGCGAATGCACGCTGGAGGAAGCCGTCCACGTATGGAACGAAGGTTTTGCCGGGTATTTTGTTCCGATTGTCCTGTCTGTCGAATCGTTTGTGAACCGGCTTGTGCTGGAAGAGCTTTCGCCGGCGCTTTCCTTCATCGCTTGCCGCGACAGCCGGGCTGTCGGCATCGTCCTGAACGGAATCCGCGAGGTGCAGGGCCGCAAGGTCGCCTGGAACGGGGGGACAGGAGTCGCTCAGAAGGAGAGGGGAACCGGAGTCGGCCAGGCGATGATCGACCACGCGCTTGAGCTTTACCGGGAGCAGGGCGTGCACATCGCGACGCTGGAGGCGATCAGCGAGAATCAAAGGGCGATTTCCCTGTACAAGAGCAGGGGATACGAGGTTGTCGACGACATGCTCTACCTGGCCTGCGACTCCAAGCTGCCCGATCTTGCGGCGGACGTGGACGGCTTGACGGCTGTGCCTGGCACCGCGCTGGACTTGAAGCCTTATGAGAGGATGCTTCCGTGGCAGTTCCAGTGGCCGAGCTATCGGCGCGACGGACAGTCTCTGCTTGTGCTTGAGCAGGGAAAGCCGGTCGCCTGCGCTCTATATCGGCGGAGCTTCGATCCGGCGGGCGCGGACATCGGCGTTACGATCAGCCAGCTGCGGGTGCTGGACGGCAGAGAGGATCGCGAAGCTCTGCTTCGTTTCCTGCTGGCCCGCATTGCCGAGCCCGGGCGGAGCTCGTACAAGCGGACTGTGCCTATGCTTCGTTCCGACGATGCTCTGCTCCGGCTGCTGACGGAGCTTGGGTTCAAGCCGTCCAATCTGGAGCAAGTGTTCATGATGCAGGAGCTGCAGAGGAAGCGGCTGGATTGAACAGGGTCAGGAAGCAGTGAAATCAGCAGCCTCCGTTCGGCGTTATTCCGGATGGGGGCTGATTTTATTTGGCGCCAAAGAGGGGAGAATGAAGGTGAACCCTTTAAAAGGCTTCAAAGCGGGTATATACACATAGACAAGAATCTGAAGGAGGATATGCCATGAGCGATCAATACAAAATGCAGGATCCGACGTCCCAATACCAGAAGGCGGGTCCGGAGTTTCAACAGAAGCAGAATCCGCCGGGCCTGGAAAAGGAAATGACGCCGAAGCCGGATGCAGGGGAGAAGACGTATCGCGGCACCGGCCGCCTCACCGGCCGCAAAGCGGTCATAGAGGGTCCTCTAATCAAAGACATTGGGGCTACTCTGACCAGCGGATTCGGCGGAATTATAACAAGCATTGGTCTCGTTATCATCTTCGGAACGATGATTGGAAAGATTCTAGAGAAATCTGGCGCGGCGGTTAAAATGGCCGACGTTGTCCTTAGACTGCTGGGTGACCGCCATCCAGCTGTTGCAATGTCCATTATCGGCTGGATCGTGTCCATTCCCGTCTTTTGCGATTCCGGATATGTTATCCTCTCTTCCCTGAAGAAATCATTGGCGAAGAAGACGGGAGTCAGTGTCGTTACGCTGGGCGTTGCCCTGTCAACCGGTTTATACGCCACTCATACGCTTGTCCCCCCTACTCCAGGCCCTATCGCGGCCGCAACGAATGTCGGAATCGGTCCGGACGGACTATTCTGGGTCATCGTAATCGGCCTTTTCGTTTCCATCCCGGTTGCATTGGCAGGCCATATATGGGCTCGTACAGTCGCTTCCAAGCTGCCTTCCAACCTTGATGAAGCAACGGAAACATTCGAAGAGTACAAACAGCGCTTCGGCAAACTGCCGTCGGCAACGGCAGCGTTCGCTCCTTTGCTTGTCCCTATCGTTTTGCTGGCTCTGGGTTCATTCGCCAACTTCCCTGTGGGAACGGATGCCGAAGGGAACAAAGAATTGCTGATGAGCGGTTTTGCCTATACGTTCTTCACATTTGTCGGCGCACCCGTGAACGCTCTCTTTATCGGGTTGCTGCTCGCCATGTTCTGGCTTCTTCCGAAGCGCAACGAAGAAACCCTTACCAAATGGATGAGCGAAGGCCTTCTGGACTCCGCGATCATCATCATGATTACGGGAGCAGGCGGCGCATTGGGCGCAGTCATCCGCGCAACCCCGATTGCGGATTACGTGAAGACGCTTATTGGCGGCAACAGCGCAATGGTCGGTGCGGGAGCACTTCTCTTCGTCTTTATTATCGCTGCTCTCCTGAAAACCGCTCAAGGCAGCTCGACGGCTTCACTGGTTATCACATCGACTCTCGTCATGCCCATGATTCCGTCACTGGGGCTCGATACGATGATGGGATCGGTGCCGATCGGGCAAATGTTGACGGTAATGGCGATTGGATGCGGTGCGATGGTCGTAAGCCATGTTAACGATTCCTACTTCTGGGTTGTATCCCAGTTCTCCGGGATGAACCTGAATACCGCCTATCGCGCCCAAACCATGGCGACATTGGTTCAAGGCCTGGTCGGTATTGTCGTCGTTGTGATTATGGGGCTGTTCTTCCTGTAAGGACTACGCCTGTTGTTAAAAGTGATGCAGGAAGAATAGTACTATTAAAGCAGTGCTTTAGGGCTCCCTACACCGGCATGCTCGTCGAAAATACCGTGCATGGAATGTATGATCATCACTCTCCATTTCCATAATAGAAGCATGCATGCAAGTTCAAGGCGTGCCATAACAGGAGGGTGATTATGAAGGCTGTAACTTTCAATGGCATGAAGGACATGCAGGTGAAGCAGGTCGCTGATCCGACGATTCAGAAAAAGGACGGGATTATCGTCAGGATCACCTCGACCGCCATTTGCGGTTCCGATCTCCATATATACCAGGGGGCGATTCAAGCCCAAACCGGATACGTGGTCGGACATGAACCGATGGGCATCGTCGAAGATGTGGGCCCTGAGGTGACAAAGGTCAAAAAAGGGGACCGGGTTGTGCTCCCGTTCAATATTTCTTGCGGCAGCTGTCATTACTGCCAGCATGAAATGGAAAGCCAATGCGACAACTCCAACCCCAACCCTCAAGTGGATACGGGAGGTTACTTTGGGTTTACCGAACGTTACGGGAATTATCCGGGCGGACAAGCCGAATTGCTTTACGTGCCGTACGGCAATTTCATGCCGTTCGTTATTCCGGAGTCATGCGAATTGGAGGATGAGAAGCTCCTGTTCCTGTCCGACGTTCTGCCGACGGCCTATTGGAGCGTGGACAACGGCGGCGTGAAGCAGGGGGATACGGTGGTGGTGCTCGGCTGCGGCCCCGTCGGCTTGATGGCGCAAAAATTCGCCTGGATGAAAGGGGCCAAACGGGTCATCGCAGTCGACAATCTCCCGTACCGGCTGAACCATGCCAAAAAAATGAATAAAGTCGAAATCTTCAACTTTGAAGATTTCACAGACATGGGGCTGCATATAAAAGAAATAACAGGCGGGGGTGCGGATGTCGTCATCGATTGCGTCGGAATGGACGGCAAGAAGACGCCATTGGAGGAGGAGGAGCAGAAGGCCAAGCTGGTTGGCGGAACGCTCAGCCCGATCAACATCGCGATGAATGCGGTGCGGAAATTCGGCACAATTCAGATTACAGGGGTATACGGTTCTAAATACAACCAGTTCATGTTCGGAAACATTTGGGAACGAAACGTGAAGCTGACCATGGGACAGGCGCCCGTCATTCATTACATGCCGATGCTGTATAAAAAAATTATGGCAGGCGAGTTCGATCCGACGGAGATCATCACGCATAAAGTGCCGCTCGATCAGGCGCATGACGCGTACAACACCTTTTACAACCATGCGGACGAATGCATTAAATTTGTCCTGAAGCCTTAAATGACGGCAATGAGAAGAGGGGCTGTGCCACGGGGAATTGTATCCTGGGGGACAGCCCCGTGTGTTTAGCCGATCTTTCGTCAATATTGGCGGGACCTAGTTTCGTTATAGGGCTAAAACCGCCAGGTTTACAGCAAGCCCCCGGAAGACCCGATCCGCGCCTTTGGATAGGTTGCGTAAGCCCGCACCGCCGCTTTCGCAACCTCCATGTCGTTTGCGACCGTACTGCCGCTTGCGCCGACCGCTCCGACGATTCTTCCTTCGTACGCCAACGGAATCCCCCCTCCAAACACGACCACGCGTCCGTGGTTGGTCGTATTGATCCCGTACAGCTCCCCGTTCGGGACCGCCAACGGAGCAAGGTTCGCCGTGGGCATTTTTAGCGCTACCGCCGTCCATGCCTTATTAAGGGCGATGTCGACACTGGCCAGCCAGGCATGGTCCATCCGATGAGAAGCAACGAAATTCCCGCCATCGTCTACGATGGCGATCACTTCCGCGATCCCGAGCTCCCTTGCCCGGAGTTCCGCTGCGTGAATCAACACTTTGGCGACTTCCAGTGTGATTTTCAACATCTGTGTCCTCTCCCTCTCGACTGATTCGATACATGATATGAATCATGCGCTTTAGGTATGCTTTCGATCCCGTCATCATAGCATTCGTACATCCATGAATGGAGCGGGTAAATTTCCGCTTCTTTTCTTGCTCTCATGCGAAGATGTCGGGTTTCCTTTTTTTGGTAACCTGGGCATCTATGTCGGCGAGCAGTCCGGAAAAACGAAATTGGCTCTTTCGAAATCAATGCGAACTTTTTGAAATTGTTCCACGGAAAGAAAGCACTCTAACGAATGAGGTGAAAGAATGGTAAAAGCATTGGAGAATGTCCATGTTATCATTACCGGTGCCTCCGACGGCTTAGGTTATGCCATGGCAGAAGCCCTTCTTGATAAAGGGGCAAAAGTAGCAGTAGCATCCCGTCCAGGGCCAAAATTAACTGAAGCCGTAAAAAAACTTAAAGAAAAGGGATATGCGACTGTTTTTGAACTTCCACTGGATGTGAGATCAGAGGGATCGGTAGAAGATGCGGTGAAATGGGTAAAAACGGAATGGGGGAAAATGGATGTCCTTGTAAACAATGCCGGCATCGGGATGCGAACGGTCAACCCGCGTTTTCTGGCGGATCCGCAACCCTTTTACAAGGTAACGCCGGCAGGCTTCCGGGATCTTATCGAAACCAATCTCACCGGTTATTTTCTGGTAGCGCGAGGATTCACCCCACTCATGATCGAACAAGGAAAAGGGCGAATCATCAACATTTCCATGAATCATGAGACCATGAAAAGAAAGGGTTTTGTTCCGTACGGTCCGTCGCGCGCCGCAACAGAATCGCTGTCGGCGATCATGGCGGAGGATCTGAGGGAAGTTGGAATTTCGGTCAACCTGTTGCTTCCGGGCGGAGCAACGGCGACAGGAATGATTCCGGATGATCTGCGCAGCGAGATCGAGGCGAAATTCCGGCTGATGCAGCCGGAGGTTATGGCGGAGCCTATTGTCTTTTTGGCTTCACCGGAAGCGGAGGGCATTACGGGGGAACGCATTGTGGCCTCCGAATTTGAAAGCTGGTTAAAGGATAAAAGTGAAAAATCAACTCATTGAAATAATCGCCTCTCAGCATCAAGTCATTGGAATCGAAAAAGTGCAATTAACGCACGTCGCTCGTGCGGTTAACCTATATGGAACCCTTTCAAGGGTACTCAGAAATGTATTGAAGCCGACTACAACCAGCAGTCGGCTTATTTCTTCTCTTATTGGGCAATGGAATTCTATTCTGTGCTTTTCCAAGAACAGATGTTCAAACAAAATTCTCTAGAACAACCTTGCCAATCGTCCTATTGCTCTCCAATAGCTTGTGGGCTTGGCGAAGATGCTCTGCCGAGATCGGTCCAAGCACTTCGGAGAGCGTCGTCTTCAATTGTTGATGATCCACAGCATCAGCTATCAGATTGAGCAGCAAGTGTTGCTCGATCATATCATCCGTTTCATAAAGCGAGCGAGTAAACATAAACTCCCACACGAAGGTGGCGCTTTTTTGCTTAAGCAAATTGAGGTTGAGCGGAGAGGCAGGATCATCAATTGCGCAAACGACTCCTTGGGGAGAAACGGCTTCGCTGATGCCGGCCCAGTGTTTTTCCAAAGCATTCAGGCAGAAAATATACGGCACGCTTGAAAACCCAATCGCTTCAAGCTGCGGAAGGAGCGGCTCATGGTGGTTAATGGTATAGTCGGCGCCCATTGATTTAACCCAATCGACGGTTTCCGGCCGGGAAGCAGTCCCGATTACAATGAGCCCCGCTTGTTTTGCAAGCTGGATGGCAATGGACCCTACACCCCCAGCTGCCCCGATGATAAGCAGGGATTTTCCTTTGTTGGCGTCCGAATCCGGAGAGATCGACATTCGGGTAAATAATGCTTCCCAAGCTGTGATAGAGGTTAAAGGAAGAGCCGCCGCTTCCGCGAAATTCAATGAAGCTGGCTTGCGCCCTACAATCCGCTCATCAACGAGATGGTATTCACTGTTTCCGCCTTGTCTTGCAATGCTGCCCGCATAAAAAACTTCATCCCCCGGACGGAACAAAGAGCAGTCCGGTCCGACCTCTTCAACAATTCCTGCAACATCCCAACCTAGAATTTTAGGAACTTCTTCAACTCTGTCTTTAGGCGCACGTACCTTCGTGTCAACCGGATTGACCGATATGGCGATGACTTTGACCAAGATGTCACGGCCCATCGCTCTCGGTTTCTCCACAACTACATCTACTAAGCTAGCTGGATTTTCAATTGGAAGGTAACGAGTTAGTCCTACCGCCTTCATTGTAGCCATAATAAACCACATCCTTTCGTTCCTAGTATACCCTTTGCAAGGTAATGACTAAAACACGGTTCGCCGTTACAAACAGCGCGGGGAACCATACCAAGAAGAGAAAATATCACATTCTTATTTTTAACCTTTAATAGGACCGTAATTAATTGTGTGCCGCCGTATTGCCTTAAGGGAAGCTGTAAACATAAGGAGAAAAAAGGATCGGCCGGTTTTGACCTATTTTAGCGGAGTAATTTCTGCCAATAGTTCATAGGAATGAAGGCGGGCCTTATGATCGTAGATCTGGGCGATTGCCATGATTTCATCGGCTTGACTTTCTTCCAGAAACTTTTCCAGCTTTTCTTTTACGATTCGAGGACTGCCGACAATCGAAGTTCCTAATTGATTCTGAAGGGCAGCGATTTCATTGCCGCTCGCTATATCATTCATATTGTCCACTGGCGGCTGCAAGGGGACTTCCTTCCCGCGCATCAAATTCAAGAATTGCTGCTGCAATGTTGTAGCGAGCCGCTCAGCTTCTTGATCGGTGTCGGCCGCAATGATGTTTAGCCCTACCATTGCATGCGGCTTGTCCAGTACTTTAGAAGGCTTGAACGAACGGCGGTACAGCTGGATAGCCGGCAGTGTGTTATGCGGGGAGAAATGGCTCGCAAATGCAAACGGCAGTCCAAGCTCTCCTGCCAGCTGGGCGCTGAATCCGCTTGAACCCAACAGCCAGACAGGTATGTTTAATCCCTCACCCGGAATTGCTTTGACATGACTATATTGTGCCGGGGAAGGGTCAAAGTAATTCCGGAGCTCGGCCAGCTGCTCAGGAAAATCATCGCCTGAACTTCTCAAGTCGCGTCTTAATGCACGTGCGGTAAGCTGATCAGTGCCTGGCGCACGGCCCAAGCCAAGATCAATACGTCCTGGATATAAGGATTCCAGAGTACCGAATTGCTCAGCAATAACAAGAGGTGCATGATTCGGCAGCATAATGCCGCCTGAACCTACCCGGATTTTTGATGTTCCTGCGGCAACATGGGAAATGACTACCGATGTTGCAGAGCTGGCGATAAATGGCATATTGTGATGCTCAGCGAGCCAGTATCGGTTATACCCCAGCTTTTCGGCGAGGCGGGCCAGCTCCAAAGTATGGCGAAAGGAATCAGCCGGCGTACTTCCATCTGCAATTGGAGACAGATCCAGGACCGAGAATGGAATATCCGTAAGTTGTTTTCTATTATTTTCAGGCATATGCTCATCTTCTTTCTTGTCTTCTTTTACTGTTCAATCTAAATCACATGAACTCAACTGAATTAATATCTGCAGAAAATACATCCTTTATTAAACCAGACCCTGTTTAATTTACGGCAGCCTGAGCCAAAATTTCATAAGAGCGCAGCCGTGCCTTATGATCAAAAATCTCTGTATGAGCCATGATTTCATCAGCGCCAGTCTTTTCTATCAACTCATGGAGCTGCTGCTTCACACCTGCAGGGTCCCCGATGATGGAGGTGAATAGCTGTTCTTCAACAGCCCTGCGTTCATTATCGTTCCAAAGCTCGTCCATATGATCAACAGGAGGCAAGATGGGCGAGGGCTGTCCGCGGGTCAACAAAAGAAATTTTTGATACATCGAAGTGGCAAGCCTTTGTGCCTCCTGTTTCTCATCAGCAGCCACCGCTTGAACGGCTAACAGTACATAAGGCTCTTCCAAAAATGGAGACGGACGGAAAGAATCACGGTACAGTTGGATGGCCTCCATCATGTTGCCTGGAGCAAAATGTCCCGCGAAAGAGAAAGGCAACCCGAGTAATCCAGCCAATTGGGCACTATAGGACCCGGAACCTAACAGCCAAATCGGCACATTTGTTTTTTCGCCGGGAATGGCGTGAAAGCGAAAGGAACCATCCTTAGTGGCTGTTCCTGTACCATAAAGATAAGCGATAAGCTCATGGAGCTTGGCGTCAAAATCAGGTTCACCAGCAACCCGCTGCCGCAATACATTTGCGGTATATGGGTCGGTGCCGGGTGCCCGCCCCAATCCAAGGTCGATCCGGCCGGGGAAGAAGGTTTCCAATGTTCCAAATTGCTCCGCCACGGAAAGAGGGGAATAATGGGAAAGCAGCATTGCGCCTGACCCAATACGCATTTTTTCCGTGACAGAGGCTACTCGTCCAATGACAATCGGGGATGCTGAGCTCGCCATTCCTGCCCAGTTATGATGTTCAGCA
>NZ_CBRA020000185.1:0-4956 GCF_000469945.2 Paenibacillus sp. P22
CGGGAGTAAAGCCTGTCGTCATCGGCAAGCCGGAGAAGMYCGCCAGCGTCAGGGCGACGGCGATCAGAGCCATCCAGACGGCTCCGCCAAGGGCGGTCGGGTCGATGGTGAGGCCGAAGCCGAAGAAGAACAGAGCGCCGAAGAAATCGCGGAACGGCAGGATCAGCTTCTCGATTCGATGCGCATGCTTCGTTTCCGCGAGCACGAGCCCTACGAGCAGGGCGCCGATCGCTTCCGCGACATGGATCGTTTCGGCGAAGCCGGCAATGATGAACAGCGCCGCGAAGACGACGAGCAGGAACAGCTCGTTGGAGCGGATGTCCAGCCATTTGTTCAGCAGCGGAACGATTTTGCGGCCGACGAACAGCACGCCGAGCATGAAGAACAAGGCGATGAGCGCCGACAGGATTACGCCTCCCACCGAAGAGGAGGAGCTGAGCACGAGGCCGGAGACGATGGAGATATAGACAGCCAGGAAAACGTCCTCGAACATGATGATGCCGAGAATCATCTCCGTCTCCGGGTTGGCCGTCCGCTTGAGATCGACCAGAACCTTGGCGACGATGGCGCTTGAGGAAATGGTCGTGATTCCCGCAATGATCAGCACCTCGGCAAGCGGAAGGCCGGTGAGGAAGCCGAACAGCAGGCCGACGGTGAAGTTGATGCCGATGTAGATGCTTCCGCCCACGGCGATCGACTTGCCGGATTTGAGCAGCCTTCCGACCGAGAATTCGAGTCCAAGGTACAGCAGCAGGAAGAGGACGCCGATGCGGCCGAAGAAGTCGATCAGCTCGGCGCTGTGGATGAAGCGGAGATCGAAGTGGCCCCAGTGGAAGGCGTGCGGTCCTACAGCCATGCCGATCAGGATATAAAAAGGAATGACCGAAAATTTAAGCCAGGAGGACAGGATGCCCGCCATGGCGACAAGAGCGATCGCCAAGCCGATTTCCAGTACGATATGCTCCATGGTCACTCACATCCGTTCTTCAGGATGTCCCGGAACGCCTTCTGCTGTCCGCGTTCGCCTGCGACGATGAGCAGCGCCTCCTCGGTCAGGACCAGCTCGGGTCCCGGATTGATATGCTTGCCGCCTGACCGGTCGACTACCGCCAGAATGCTCGCGCCGGAGCGCTGCCTGACCTGGAGGCTGCCGATGGACTTGTTGCGGCATTGATATCCCGGCTCGACCCGGTACCACTCGATGATGAGGTCGTCCAGCGCCATCTCGATGCTTTCCACCGCGCGCGGCTTGTACTGCATGCCTCCCAGAATGGAAGCGATCATGCGGGCTTCGTCGTCCTCGAGCGTGAAGACGGGGAGGCTGTCATCGTAATCGTCCGTATAACGGAAGCATTCCCGCCGTCCGTCGTCATGCACGACGATGACAAGCTTGTCGCCGCCGATCGTCGTCAGTACGAATTTTTGCCCGATTCCGGGCAGATAGGTTTCACGGATATCCATTAGGAAATCCCTCCTGTTCATGAAATGTCTCATGGTCTGCTGGTTATAGAATGCCTAAATAACCTCTTTCCAATCAAAGGCTGCTCAAGAAAAGAAAGGCACGGTCAAAGCGCAGGGGAGAGCCAAGCCAGCCCTTGGAAAAGCAAGGGAGCGGCAAACAGGCCTCTGGAAACCGTGGAGCAGGACGAAGGTTTGGGAAGCGGTCATGAGTCTTCTACAAGCAGCTTGGCGCCATGGATCCTTTCAGGACGGGAAGAAGCTTCTGGGACAGGAGTCTGCGCTCGATGCGCGGGGAAAAGCTGGCCTTGAGAGGGAAGCAGGAAGACAGCAGGAACAGGAGCATGAAGGCTCCCGGAATTTTGGCGGTCTTCGGCATCGGCTTGGTCTTGAGGATGGCTGCGGCCTCATTGCTCGCGCTGGCGCTGGATCTTACCGTTGTGTGGATGCCGGTTTCCAGGCTGCGGACTACGGTCGCGGCGGAAGAGCTCTCGGCTGCTTCATGAATGCCGAGCGGAGGAGTGGGAGTAAACAAAGTCATGATGAGCACGATAAAAACCGATGAAAACAATCGATAGAACGAGCGTGAGTGCATCATCATGATCTTTTCCCCCTTTTTCCGTCTATTACCCTAATTATAAGCCGAAAAAGCGCCAAAATGCAAAAAAGACCGGTTCCCGCCGGACAATCCGGGGGAGCGGCCTTTGCTTCGGAGGCTTCGAAATCGAAGCCGGAAGGCTAGAATTTGCTGTCGTCGATGCTGTCCAGCCAGCCGTTGATCTGGCCGATGACGCTGGTGACGGCGCCGTCCTGGAAGGGCGAGATCAGTCCCGCGCTGGCCACGAGGCCGGTGAAGGATTTGCTTCCGCCGAGGCGGCAGAGCGCGAGATAATCCTGCCATGCGGTCTGGAAGTCCTCGCCCGAGCGCTTCCAGAACTGGAACGCGCACAGCTGGGCAAGCGTGTAGTCGATGTAGTAGAACGGCGTATGGAAAATATGGCTCTGCTTCTGCCAGAACCCGCCGCGCTCCAGGTAGTCGTTGCCGTCGAAGCTTCTTCCCGGACGATAGGTTTCCTCGATTTCCAGCCATTTGGCTTTGCGCTCGGCAGGCGTCGCCTCCGGATGCTCATAGACGAAATGCTGGAATTCATCCACGGAAACGCCGTACGGAATGAACGACAGCGCCGAATCGAGATGGTTGAAGCGGTACTTGTCCGTATCTTCCTTGAAGAACAGCTCCATCCACGGCCACGCGAGGAATTCCATGCTCATGGAGTGGATCTCGGCCGCTTCCATCGTCGGCCAGAGGTATTCGGGAATGTCGAAGCCGCGGCTCATGTACACCTGGAAGGCATGTCCCGCTTCATGGGTCAGCACGTCGATATCATGCGAGGTGCCGTTGAAGTTGGCGAAAATGAACGGCGACTCGTAGGAGCTGATATACGTGCAGTAGCCTCCGCCTTCCTTGCCTTTTTTGCTCAATAGGTCCAGCAGCTCGCGGTCGGACATGAACTGGAAGAATTCGTCGAGCTCCGGAGCCATCTCCTTGTACATGCGGCGGCCGTTGTCGAGAATCCAGTCGGGATCGCCCTTGGGCGTGGCATTGCCGCTGGAATAGTTGAAGTCCTCGTCGTAGTAATGCAGCGTATCGACGCCGATCCGCTTGGCTTGGCGCTCGCGCAGCTTGATGACGGCCGGGACGATGTGCTCGCGGACCTGGCTGCGGTAGCCGGCGACCATCGCCGCATCGTAGTCGGTCCGTCCGAGGCGGTCGTACCCGAGCTGGACGTAGTTCTCATAGCCGAGCTTGCGGGCGATGGAGGTGCGGACTTTGACGAGATCGTCATAGATGCGGTCGATGACGGGCTCTTTTTCCGCAAAAAATCCGAACCGGGCTTCGCTGGCGCTGCGGCGCACCTCGCGGTCGGTGGACTGGGTGTAAGGAATGAGCTGGGAAAGCGTCAGCTCCTGGCCGTCGAACGGGATTTTGGCGGATGCGATCAGCTGGCCGTACTCCGTCTTCAGCTTGTTCTCCAGCTGCAGATCCTCGATGATTTCCGGCTTGAAGGTTTTAAGCGACAGCTCGGCGATATCCAGCAGCTGCTTGCCGTATTTGGCTTCCAGCTCCGAGCGGAATTGAGATTCCGTCAGCGCCCGGTAGAAATCCGTCGTGTACTCCTGGAGGACAGGGCTGAGCTCGTCCGCGTACTCCTGCTCGGCTTTGTAGAATTCATCGTTCGTATCCACGGAATGGCGGATGTAGACCAGCTGGAACATGGACTCGACATCGCTGCGGCTTTTGTTGAAGGCGGCGATGGCCTCATCCTGGGCTTCGAAGCTTGCTGCCTCGCGGATCGAGGCGATCAGTTCCTTCAGACGGCCGGTGACGGCCTCGCGCTCGGGGCGCTCATAACGGTATTCGCTGAATTTGACTGCCAATGAAATCCACCTCTTTGGATAAAAGGATATGTACTGCTTTCAATTATAGCGGAATGAGATGGCGGTGATTAGGGTTTTTTTGGATTAATGCGAAAAGGCTGGGGAAACGTTCGGCACCGAAATCGGCTTGCTATGCGAAAAGGCCGGAGGAAACGTTCGGACCGAAATCGGCTTGTTATGCAAAAAGCCCGGAGGAAACGTCCGGCACCGAAATCGGCTTGCTGCGGCTGTAACCGTCGATGATAATATGGTATGGTTGGACGAGTGAAAAACGTTGGTGGAGGTTGCGGAAAATGAGCATGCGCGCAAATGGGACAGAGCCGCGGATTACGGTCGTGGGCAGCCTGAATATGGATTTGGTCATCAGCATGGACCGGATGCCGGTCGAAGGGGAAACGCTTGCAGGACGGGAGCTGCACACGCTGCCCGGCGGCAAGGGGGCCAACCAGGCAGCGGGAGCGGCGAGGCTTGGGGTTCGAACCGGCATGATCGGGCAGGTCGGAGACGATGCTTTCGGACGTCAAATGCTCGACCAGATGAAAAAGATGGGCGTACAATCGGAAGCCATCGGAGTCCATGAATCGGCGCCGACCGGAATTGCTTCGATCTATCATACCGAGGATGACAACTGCATCGTCATCGTAGCCGGAGCCAATGGGGAATGCACCGGCGAGTGGGTAGAGCGGCACCGGGAGCAGATCGAGCAGTCCCATGTGCTGCTCGTGCAGCTGGAGGTTCCGCTGGATGCGGTGCGCCGGTCGCTGGAGATTGCCCGTGCGGCAGGTGCCGCCACGGTGCTCAATCCGGCGCCCGCACAGGAGCTGCCGGCGGACCTGCTTGCCCTGGCGGATTATGTCACGCCGAACGAGACGGAGTTCGCGGCTCTTTCCGGCAAGGAGCCGGCCAGCGATCCGGAAATCGCAGAGGCGCTCGGGGTATGGCAGCGCGAGGTCGGCAGCCGCGTCATCCTGACGCGCGGCGGCGCGGGCTGCTCCTTCCTCGGCGAGGACGGCAAGCTGCAGACCGTGGCCGCCCCGAAGGTGAAGGTCGTGGATACGA
>NZ_CBRA020000186.1:0-5204 GCF_000469945.2 Paenibacillus sp. P22
CCGATGCGGCTGCGGCCTGGCGGCAAAGCCGCCCGGGACGACGATGCGCGTCTCGGCCGTCACGGGAAAGCCTGCGGCTTGCCAGGCGCCGAAGCCTTCGTCCATGACGTAGACCGCGTCATGACCGAGCCAGCGCAGCAGCCACCACAGGCGCGAGGCCATCGCCCCGCCCTGGTCGTCATACGCGACGACGCGGGAGTCCGGGCCGATGCCCGCGCGGCGGAACACCGCCTGCAGCGCTTCCGGCTCCGGCAGCGGATGGCGCCCGCCATGCTCTCCGACCGGAGCCGACAAATCCTGCTCCAGGTCCAGGTACACGGCGCCGGGAATATGGGCTTCCTCATAGGTAGAGCGCCCCGACAGCGGCTTGCCTAGAGCGAACCGGCAGTCCGCGATGACGAGATCAGGTTCATACATCCGGGCCAGCAGCCATTTCGGCGATACGATGGTTCCCATGGTCGAAATCCTCCTCATAAGCAAATAGGCTTGGCTCCGATCCAACCCTGCGCCGTGATCGGTTCCAGCGATTCTAGAAGCGTGTTGAAAAATAGGTGGCCTGCGGTCGGTATGGGTCTCCAATCGCTGTTGCCGTTCTGATTTCATTGAATAAGGGATTAGCAGTTGAAATCAGACGACAAAGGCGAACGCTGACGCTTTTCCGACTCCATTCCGACCCTCCGGTCACTTTTTCACCACGCTTCCAGAGCTTGTTCTGCAAGTACCCAGGCTGTTCATCCGAGCAGAATGACAATGTTAGCCTCTTCTAATCAACTGCTCGGCGCTCTATCCAGCCCCCGATGCAGTTTCCCCATCTATTGCGCTTCCAACCCGGCCGGCTCACTCCGCAGCAGCCGGACCTTTCCCGCTCTTCCGCTCGCCGCCCCGCATCGCAAGAAGCGCGAGCAGCAGCAAGAGCAGAATGGCGGCCATCGCCGCCGTCATCTGCAGCAGGACATTCCAGTCATAGGCGTCGAGAATCCAGCCTGCCAGCTTGGGGAACAGCGCTCCGCCAAGGCCGCCGCAGGCGACCATGAGGCTCGTCGTGCGATCCGTCATGCCCGGCAGCTTCTCGTTGACGTAGATGAGCGCGACCGCGAAAATCCCCGCCATGAACAATCCGGCGAGCGCGACCAGCACCAGCATCCAGGACAAGCCCGACTCCGATACGCCCGACATCAGAACGAGAGATACGAGCGATGCTCCAACGGATACAAGCAGATAAGTCCGGTAGCCCGCAGCCTTGGTCGCCGCTCCGATGAAGAGACGTCCAGCCACCATCGTTCCCCAGAACAGACTGAGAACGGCCGATGCTTCCGCTTCCTTGAGTCCAGCCTGCGCGGTCATGACCGAGGGCAGATAGTTCGCGAACACCATCTCCATGCCGACATAGAGGAAAAAGAACAGCATGCCTGCCGTCAACAGCGGCATCGAGCCTCTTGCATAGCGGGGACGGAAAGGCCGGTCGGTTGCCCGCCCTTCCGCAGGCTCCGGCGAGGAGCCGCCGACGCTGCCGGCCGGATGGGCGAGACCTTGCCTCGCTGCAGCCGTTCCATGGGATGGATGCCCGTTCTCCCCTCTTGCATCGGCCCTAACAGCCGAAGCTCTGCCGGATCCGGCAGCAGGCGCTGCGGAAGAAGCCAGCCCTTCTCCGGCAAGTCCTCCGTCTTCGCCTGCAGCTCCGGCGGTTACAGCGCCCGTTCCCCCGGCGTCTTCGCCATCCGTCCTCTGCTTGACCATGACCGGACCATCCAGGCCCGGCGCAGGCGCTTCGCCAGGCGAGCCTTCAAGGAGTGCGGGCCGGCGCGGAACATAGGCCACCGCCTCTTCCGCCTCCCCGAACGACAGCGTCATCCAGAGCAGGAGGCAGATGCCGGCCAGCGCGGTGAGCACCGGGAAGCTCATGGGCCAGATTCCGCCCTGGATGAGCAAGGAAGCCACTCCGGGCATCACGAGCGCTCCGATGCCGAAGCAGACTTCGAGCCAGCCCATCGCGGAAGCTTTCCCCTTGACGAATACGTCCATGATCAGGGCGCCTACGACGGCCTCCGTCATGCCGAAGCCGAACCCGGCCACCGGCGCGACCAGCAGAATGATATCCCAAGGCGGCAAAGTGCTGTATACCGCTTCGGCAATTGTCAGCGCTCCCATAGCAAGCACCAGCGTGCTCCTGCGGCCGATCCGCGAGGAGAGAGCCGGCGCCGCCAGAACGCCGATCAGAAACCCGATGAATTGGTTGGTGATCCATTGCCCTGCCGAGCTGTAGTCAAGCGCATACTCCTTCATGACCGGCTCCAGCAGCGCCCCGGCGACGACATGGGCAAGCCCTATGACGAAATAGGACAGGCAACCTAGCAAAATCAGTTTTCGCATCGCAGCTCCCTCAGGTGCAAGTTTTACATGATGAGTTCCTGTTGTCTCCCCATCATATCATGAGAGCAATCGGGAATGGTATAATGGCCATGCCGGGCAACCGTTATCACGGCCGAAGGAGTGAACCCCTCTATGACGAATAAACCCGACGGCGGGCTGGGCTGGCAGGTCGTGCCCATGACGGAGCGGCATGCCGAGGAAGTATGCGGCTGGCGCTTCGAGCCCCCCTATGACGTCTACAATAACGATCCTTGGGAAGTGCTCAGGAAGCTGGAGATCGAGATCGGCGATCCCAAGCTCAGGCAGGAGCAGTATGCAGCCGTGGTCGACCCGGAGGACGGCGAGCTGATGGGCTACGCGCAGTTTTTTCCCATCCAGGGCGTCACCCGCCTCGGTCTGGCGATGCGGCCCGATCTGTGCGGAGACGGGCTCGGCCCGGCCTTCGTCTCGCTGCTTGTCCAGGAAGCCAAGCGTCGCAAGCCTGGAGACGAGATCGACCTCGAAGTGCTTATATGGAACCACCGCGCGAAGCGGGCCTACGAGAAAGCCGGGTTCCGCCTGACCGACACCTACGAGCGCGGGACGCCGGAAGGACCGAAAATGTTCCACTGCATGGTGTACAAGGGCCGCTGACCGTCTGCGGCCCGGATTGAGATCGGTTCTATTTCTTCCTGCGGCACTATCCTCTATTCATCCTGCCATCCGGATCGATACCAGCTCTAATCATTCCAGCGCCTGGATGGACATCAGCCTCTATTCCTTCCAGCAGCTCAAACTCGCTGGAGCCGCCATATGTACTCCCGTCAGCCAAGCTCATCCTCCCGGACATCCACTAGCAGGAACATGTCCGGTCCCGCCGGCACGGACACGGTACGCACCCGGCCGCCCCGGTCCAGATCCGTGTACGGCCTGGAGATAGCGAAGCGCCGTCCGGACAGCAGCTCCACGCTGCTGTAGACGAAATAGGGACGCCAGCTCCAATCCGAGCCCCGGTAATGTTCTTCCCGAATCCATCCGCCCTCCGTCCGCTGGTAGTTGGCGGAGAGCTGAATGCCGTCGGACCGGCACAGGTAGGCGCGCATGCAGCCAGCATCGAGCTTGCGGAGCAGCGGCGCCAGGAAAGCCTCTTCGCCGCCCTCCCCTCCGCTGTCCCGGAGCAGCCGCTCCGCCTCGCGGGCGAGCTCCTCGGCCTGCTTCCATCGTCCGCCTTCCTCTCCCGCCTGCTTCCGCTTGGTGTCCAGCAGCTCCGAGTCCAGCAGACGCTTATACCGGTCCCGGCTGCCGAAGGCAGCCTCCGCTCCCGAGAACAGATAGCCCTGCACGTAGCGCGCCCCGGCCGATATCGCCCGCTGCAGATCCTGCCGGGTCTCGACCCCTTCCATGAGCAGGGAGGCGCCGATGCCGTCGGCGATGGCCGAGAGCGATCGCAGCACCCCGTGGAAGCCTTCGTGATGGGCGCTCCGGGATACCATATTCATATCCACCTTGAGCATATCCGGCTGGATATGCGCGATCCGGTCCAGGTTGCTGAACCGGCTCCCTACGTCGTCGACGGCGATGCTGCAGCCCGCCCGGCGGAATTCACGCACCGCTCCGACCAGGCATTCGATTTCTCCGTCGAAATCCTCCTCCGTCACCTCGATGCAGATCAGGCTTGGATCAACCTTGCACTGCTCCAGCAGCTTCAACATCGGAAGGACAGAGCTGTCCACGCTCCCGGAGGACCCGCCGGACAGCCACCCCGGCTGAAGATTGATGAACAGCTTCTCGGTCCGTCCCAGCCGGCCATGCTCCCGCACGGCCTGCTCCCGGATGAAGGCGTCGAGCTCCCTCTTGGCTTTCTCGGAAACGCCGGGATGGCTGAAATAAGCCCCCAGGCTGCGCGCTCCGGAGGCTCCGCAATCTCTTCCAAGGACTTCGTATCCGGTTACGATCCGGGTATCCAGGGCCAGGATCGGCTGATAGTAGGCTCTCGGGTTCTGCGGGCGGGACGGCTGGTCCGCCTCCGGCCGCTCGCTTGAATCCATCGTCATCGCTGGGGCCTCTCCTGTACCGGTCAATTATGTAAGATAATCTGACATTAATTGCTATTGTATCGGACTCTCCCTTGCGTGACAAGCTTTGGAAGAGCTCCAGGAGAGCCGGCAGCCCTTTCCCCAGCCATCTTTCGCGCATCGCGATCAGCCGGCATGCGATGCGCATCCGGCTGGTCGTTTTATTGTATCGGCAGTTTTCGCCGGCGCGCTCCTGCCCGCTCTCGGCTGACCCATTCGCGCGGAGCGGCCGTTCAGATCAGCCGCACGATGCGGGCTTCCTTGCCGTCCACCAGCACCTCGATGACATGGAACTTCGGCTTGTAGGCGACGACGCCCTCGCCCACATGAAGGATCGGCTCCTCGCCGAGGCCGTAGAAGACATCGTCCGCCAGCGCCTCCATCACTTCATGCTTCTCCTGGTCGCCAAGCTCGCTCCAATCCTCCTGGCTCATATCGAAAAAGGAGTAACTATCGCGAATCGCGCTCACCGCGACCGTCAGATCTTCCAAAATTTCCTTGTATTCCCTCGCATGCTTTACGCCCATGCCTTCCGCCATCCTTCCTGTAAATACGGATCTATTTTCCTATTGTACACGGATATGTGGGGCCTTAACGCCTGGTGACACAATAAAAGCCAAAATTTCTCTAATCGCAACCAGCCGAGAAGTCGATATATAGGACACAAAGGGCTCGGCTCCGCATCGCCTCGGCGCTTGGAGAGCCTGTCATCAACCATTTTTGGACGGGGTGTATTATGGAAAAATCCACATTCATCGGTATTGTACTGGGTTTTGCCGC